>CALDOI010000219.1 GCA_937912115.1 uncultured Bacteroidota bacterium
CCAATAACCTTATCATCAACATGTAAATCGGATATTGAAATAACTTCCGTATTCTCATTAAAAATGAAATCCCTAAATGTGATATCAAGCCCTAATGTTTTTTTGTTCAGTATAAACTCTGCTAACTTTAAATCTATACTTTCAAAATCCAGCTTTGGAATTTTGCTTGCAATTACTGAAGAATCAACAATTATATTACTTACCTGAAAATCCAGATTCTTAAATTCAGCAATAGTATCTCCGGAAACCTTTTTTGCCAATAGGTTAATGTTATTTAGTTTCAGATTACCAAGATTGATTTTATCAAATACTTTTTTTAAATCAGACTTCCTTTCGGTTGAATCGGGCCTAGATTTAGATGTGATATTCTCATTTTCAATAATATTTGCAATTACATTTGATATTGTAATTTGCTCTATATTAATTTCATGAAGCTCTGTTATATCTTCAAAATCAATACCTCCAACTAACAACTCACTTATTTGAATGTTAAGTGATTTTACACTCTTGTGGATTGATTCCCCCATAACATTAGCAACAATATTACTTACTGTAATATTATCAGACTCCGACCCAAAAACAATTGAATCAAAGCTTAATTGATCGCCACTTGGCAATGAATAGTTGAAGTTACTGAGTTTGAAAAAATGCTCTTTGGCAAATAAAAATCTATCTTCTTCAAAAATTTGCTCCTTTGAAGTATTGAAATTTCTAAGTAACAATTTAAATTTAGCCGATCCACTATGGTCATCTAAATCTATCAATGAGGTTAAATCTACATTACCGTGAGTTATTTCGATTTCATCAACAATTATCACAAAATCACCAAGTAAATCAGAGTGTTGTTTTAAACTCTTTACTATTTCTCTGGGTCTTTTTTTAAATTGTTGCGGGTTATGATTTTCTTCAAACCAAAATGTAGGTTTTGCAACAAAAAACTTACTAGCAACCAACTCTTCCTTAAAAATTAGTCTAAAGACTGATATTCCATGTAAACTAATCTCATCAAACTTCAATTCCGACAATTCAATTGTTTTCTCCTTATTAACATAAATATTATTAAATGATAAATCGGAATTAACAAAGGTAACCGATGAGTTTAGTACATTATAATGAACATCTCCTATATTTAATGCAACTGTTTGCTTAGTTTTTTTATTGATACTAATTTTAAGAGCATGCCCAATAATTACATGTCGAAATAAAAAAAGAGCAATAAAAATCACCAATATTATTGACAAAAGTATTAGCCAAATACGCTTTTTCATTTGGTTTGTATTAGATTAAAATGCACAACAGATGCTTAACCCGGAATATTCATTAGAAAAACAATTCAGGTTTGTAATTACGATATTCAAACGGATAATCAGTGTTTAATCCAAATCTTCTTTTACCTTCTTTGCAGTTTCGTCAACACCTTCTTTTAGATCATCAGCTGTATCCTTAGCTTCTTTTTTTATAGTTTCGGCCGACTCTTTTACACCTTCTTTAACCTCTTCCATACCATCCTTTATTTTTTCTTTTGGTGTACGATTTTGTTCACACGAAATGAAAAAGAAACCGAAAGCCATTATCAATAATAGTCCTTTAATAAATCTCATAATTTTTTTTTTAGTTTGTTAACGATATGTTTACAAATATACAAAAAACATTATTATAATTCAATGAGTTACATTAAACTAAATTCATTATTACAAAACCTGTCAATGTTTAACAACTAGATCGACATAAACCGGAAGATGGTCGCTAAACCCTCCCTGATATTTGAATCCAATATTTGTTCTATTTGTTTTTAAACCTAAGTTCTTGACATCGGGCAACAATAAAAAGTCTGGGTCATATATATGCCCATTCGGCTCACATCTGATTCCAATACTATCAGCAAATAATGAACCAGAAACTAGAATCTGGTCGAATGATGACCAACTCGACAGGTATTTAAGCGTTCCCAGCACATCCTTATTAGTAGCTGATAAGTTCAAATTATGGAAGTTACAGTTTGATGTTTTCGTAATTAACAGCATACTTTTATCTGTAGGATTATCATTAAAGTCGCCAATCAACAAAATTTTTGCATTAGGATTTAGTGTGCATATTGAATCGGTTAGTTTAATTAAAGTATTGGAAGCTAATATTCTCAAATCTTCCGATTCAAGGTGACCTCTATACCTTGATGTCCAGTGATTAACAACAACATGGATTGTATCGAACGATATTATCCCCTTTACATATAACATATCGCGAGTTGTAAATCCGGGATTATCATGATCAATTATTTTTATTTTTTTACTATTAATTAATGTAAAACTTTTGGTGTGGTACAACAATGCAACATCAATCCCCCTGGCATCATCCGAATCATAATGCACAAACTTATATCCCTGTTTGGCAAGTGGTGTACCAGCTATTAAATCAGAGACAACAAACTCATTTTCAATTTCTGCCAAACCAATTAATGTAACTGGCTTCCATCCCCCAACACTAACAATTACCTTATAAATATTATTCCTCTTTTTTACATATTTGTTTTCTGTCCAATGTAGTTCACCACCAGGAGTAAAGTCATTATATAATTTTGATGAATCATATTTAGAATCGAAATGATTCTCAACATTATAAAACATTACCCTATAATTTTTTTTGGTACTATTATTATCAAAAGTCTGAGTAAAACAGAACTTCTGAAACATAATTATTGCGAATATGGCAAGTATTATTTTATTCAATTTTTGGATTTTATCTACAAGATTAGTAAAAAAATCAACTGCCCACACTTAAGTTCTCACCTGAATCCGGTCAATATCGACTACAATTGCATTAAAACTGTTTTAATTACAAAAATAAATGGAAAAATAACTAGCTACTTACATATTTGATTTCCTGATAATTATCATTTTTCTTATTGTTTGTTTGATTTTTTTTAAAAAATAGTTGCATAAAATGGTATAATTTTAATTTTTTTCGGTACTAATAGATAGAGAGTGAAACAATATACAACTCAGGAAATATTAAAAGGGATAATCGATAATAACCATATAATAGTTCAGTTTATTTATGATCGTTATTATCATGAAATTCGAAAGTTCATTGAAAAGTTTGGAGGCAGTAACGATGATGCGATGGATGTTTTTCAAGATGCGATAATTGTTATCTACGAATTAATGAAGAGAGGAGAATCTGAGAAAATAAAAAATTTCAGGGGTTATTTTTTCTCAATTTGTAAGTTTAAGTGGTTTAACACAATTCGAGACGGAAAATATACTGAGATTACAAACGTACAATTGGAAGAATTGCTTCCTGCGTTTGAGTATACCCAGATATCTGAGAGCCTAAGTGAAATTATTGAAAAGGAGCGCAGAGTAAAAGTTTATTTCAATAGTTTTATGCAACTTACAAGTGTTTGTCAAAAGATGATACGGTTTGTTGCCTATGGTTGGACGATAGAAGATATTGCAGCAGAAATGAATTTTTCGGTGGTGTACACATATCGTAAACGACAAGCATGCCTTAACAAACTTACTGAATTGGTTGAGCATACGTTAAACGAAAACTATATTACAAGCCATGAAAAAAAATAGCAAAACAATCTTAATCGACAAGTACATAACGGGAAAACTCGAAGATACTGAGTTGTGGGAATTTAAGGCCGACATGGAAAAAGATGCCGATCTAGCTCGTGAAGTAAAACTAAGAAGGGAAATATATAATACCATTAGTAATAAAAAGAAGATGCAACTAATGATTACCCTTAAAAACATGAAAGCTAAAAAACAGAAACATATATTCAGTATTAATATATATTCACGACAGGTTCAGGCTATTGCGGCATCAATTATCATATTAATGATTGTTGGTGCGAGTTTACTAACTAATCAACTTGGTAACAATTATAACTCAAATTACAATATTTACTCAGAGTATTTCATTGATGAGGGTTCCTTAATTTCAACAAGATCAGATAAAACATCAGACAATTCCTCAGTTGAAACTGGAATTAGAATGTATGACAATGAACAGTATACTAAGGCAATATCATTATTGAACTCCAATCCTGAGAATGTTACAGCACGACTATACTCCGGTCTCTCATATATGAAGTTAGAGATGTATGATAATGCTGAAACTCAGTTTATATATATACTGAATCACAATGATAATATATTTATCGATCAGGCAGAGTGGAATTTAGGGCTCAGTTACTTAGCAAACAATAAATCGGAACAAGCCACTGAAGTTTTTGCGAAAATTGCATCAGATGATGGTGCGTATAGTGCAAGAGCTGATGAAATAATTAAGAAATTGGAAAACAACTAACAAGCAACAGTAACAATTCAAGCAAGGGCGTAAAAGGAGTGGTGGTTTCTTTTACGCCCATTTTTATGCAAAAGATTTTAATTATTCGTACCTAAGCGACTCTATTGGATCAAGCTTAGCAGCTTTGTTCGCAGGTAAGATACCTGACGCCAATGCCACTATTAAACATAGAACCAGTCCTAATATTATCCATAGCCAAGGCACAATGAATGCGCTTCCAGTCATTGCCGAAACCCCATTTCCAATTAATATTCCGGCAATAATACCTAGAATACCTCCTATTTGGGCAATAACAATAGCTTCTACTAAAAATTGATTTCGAATGGTACGAGCGGTAGCCCCCACTGCCTTACGTATTCCTATTTCACGAGTTCTTTCTGTTACCGAAACCAGCATTATATTCATAAGGCCAATTGCAGCTCCCAATAATGTTATGAGCCCAATTACGGTTGCCCCGATTTGTATTTTAGAGGTTAGTTCAATTAACATATTTGCGATGTTATCACTTTTAATTATAGAAAATGAATCATCCTCTCCCAGTTTGTCCTTTCTAATTCGTCTAAAAACACCAGTTGCCTCACCTATTGCCGCTTCCATTTTCGTTTGATCAACAACCATTATACTTATACGGTAATTCATATTCGGACGAGAAAAGTATTGTCGTACATTGCCCAATGGTGCCAAACAACTTCTATCGCCACTAAACCCAACACTCGATCCTCTTTCTGCCAAAACCCCAATTACCTTATATTTTCCTGCCCCAATGGATATTACTTTTCCTATGGGGTCAACATTTTTTTTAAACAGTTTCGAGGCAATCTCACTTCCGATAATTGCTACATGAGTTCCCTGATGTACCTCATCAAGTGTGAAGTTCCTTCCTTTGGCAAATTCTAACCCTGATGTTGAAATATAGTTTTCATCAACACCCATTACCTGTACATTTGGGTTTGTTTTATCCGATTCGTACTTAACTGTGGCTATTCCGGTGCCATAAATAAACAGCGATGTAATTGCAGGAAAATCATACTCTTCCTTAAATTTCAATGCCTGATGATAGTCAATGTGTTCAAACCTTTTTGCATTACCAGAATTGCCACCAATATGTACACGTAATTCACGATTTTGGATATTGAAAGTGTTGGAACCCATCATGGAAAAATTATCATTAAGGAAATACTCAACAGCATCAATGGCTGTAAGTATACCAACCAATGCCATAATTCCAAAGGCAATTATGAGCACCGTAAGTATGGTGCGTAGTAAATGACTTTTAATGGAGACCAGAGAAATTATTATATTCTCCTTAATTAATTTAATATTAGCCATAATCTATTAATCCAATTTAGTTCCAAATGCTAAATCCCCTGCATCTCCCAATCCAGGCACAATATACGCCTTAGCTGTTAACTCATCATCAATTGCACCAATCCATAAAGTCATATTTTGTAACGAGAAATTCCTTTTTATAGCAGTGATACCTTCTTCACTAGCCAGTAAACAAACCACATGAATATGTTTAGGTTTTCCGTTTTGAATTAATGCTTTTATTGATGTAGTCATTGAGCCTCCGGTTGCAAGCATAGGATCACTTATAATAAGAACCTTTCCAATAAGCGATGCAGAGGACACATAATCCATTTTAATAATAAATTCTTTATTCTTGCGATACTTGCGGTAAGCTGATACAAAAGCACTATCAGCATTATCAAAATAGTTAAGCAGGCCTTGATGAAGTGGTAATCCAGCCCTAAGTATGGTAGCTATTGCAGGGTTATCCTTAAGGACACTCATAGATGCAATACCCAGTGGTGTAACGATATCTTTTTTGGTGTATTCCAGCTCCTTACTTATTTCGTAGGCGAATATTTCACCTATACGTTCCATATTTCTCCTAAATCGTAATCTGTCGCTTTGTATAGTTTTATCTCTAAGTTCGGCTAAAAATTGATTAAACAAAGAGTTACCTTTACCTATTTCCCTTACCATAACATGCATTTTTCACAAAAATAACTGAATTAAATTACAAAAATATTGGGTAATCAATTTTTTATTCCATTTAAACCGTAAAAATAGTAATGATAAGGATTATTTTTAATCAATTACGCTGAAGGATGGATATAATCTACTCGAAGATCATCTCATATTGTAAACTTTCATTAAAAGTTTCAATAATATATTTAATCTAACTATTTTCAGTCGGGTGTATGTGGATTTTTTAGCCCCAAATCCTTTGTAATACCTTGCGAGGTTTTCATTATTTGATCCTTCAAAGTCAAGAATACGGTTGCTTGGCGAATTATTTTTAATAACAGTATCTATCAAATATGTAGTTGCCCCTAGGTTACGAGCTATTTCATTTGAACCCGAAAATAGAAAAGTTAAATGCGTCTTATTTTTCAAAAAAAATGCCCCCGAACAAAGCTCATTATGTTCAGAATATACTCCACATGTGAATCCCATTCCTTTATGTATTGCTGTGTACATAAGTCGGTTTAGGATAAGGTAGTTTTCATCACTCCACTTATGAATATCCCTCCCACGATTATCACGAAATAAACCAATAATCTCCTCGGGTTTAACCCCTTTCAAAAACGTAAGATTATTGGTGTTAGCTTTCTTTAGATTTCGTTTAGTATTAGTTGAGTAGGCATGAGCAAGCTTTGGATAATCAGTAATTAGATCCAATAAATAATTATTATTTGCAATAGTTTGGTATTTACTACTATCTAAACTATTCAAATTATTGAAGTTAACATCTATAACTTTAATATGTTTGGGAATATTAGTTATGAAATCCTCCACAATATCAGGATTTAAAATGGTTGTGGAAAAAACACCGAGTTGCTGAGTATAAAATGGTTGATAAAAATAAGTTATTCCGTATTTCGTCCTTAGGGTAAGTGGCATAACTCTTTGGTAATCTCCCTCAATCAAGGCATCCCATCCTTCATGCACAATATCCAGATACCATGAATAGGCATAGGCATTTCCATTGAATGATCTAATAATACAATCATCCCATTTCGATTTATTTATCTCGTTATGTTTAAGATATACTATCAACTTTCAATTTATTTAAAACTAATGTGTTGGTAATTATTCGGCAGCCATCCGTAGTAGTTCCTCATAAACTTTGCGCCATCCTTTCCACCTTTTTTCATCACTTAATGTTTCATTATGCCATAAAGATCTAAAAGTACCATCAACTTTTTTAACTTCATCGATTAATCTTCTAATTTGATCGATGGCATCGGTAGTTGTAAGGTTCATATAATCTTTGAGTGTACCATCCATAACCATAAACGGATGTATACGAAGCTTAGTTTCAACCTCAATATCCAAATCATAGAAGTTATATGAATCGCAAATCCCAGCCCGAAAACCAGGAAGTGCAGCATACCCCATTGAATAATCATCAGTAATATCTTCTTCAATTAAATTACGATAAGTTAGGGGTAAGTTTAATTTTAAGAAATGTTGCCTACTTTGAGTAATGTCTTTATTAACTACACTTTCCAAATTCTTAATCTCTGTATTTAATAACTCGGGATGTTCGTTTGTAAAATATGAAGGATGTATACCAATTTGCGCATAATCGCCCATTCGTTTAATAAGAAACCTAAATATACGATTTCTAGTGTTGACGTTTTTATCGAACTGACCATAATGACCGAACAAAAAAAAGTAAACTGGCTTAAGGTTATACTTTCGTTGATATTCGATTTGTAAATCAAAAGTATCAAATGGATCTTTATAGCCGGAAAATAGTACCCGGCTCCTCTGTATTATCTCATCCCAATCAAGGTTTTTTATCGATAAAAAATAGCTTCCAATCGAACGAACAAGTCCCTTTTGTGAATAAGCAAATGCAGAATCAATATCGTATGTCGGTCTAAAACGGTAATTGCGTTTAGGGAAAACGAAATCATTATATTTTTCAAGAATAATCTTTTTAACCATCAACGACCAAATATTAACCATTGGTTTTTCAAGTATATTTAGTTCAGCACTAATACTCATATTTGCCGTAAATCTACCATGCCTATCCGGAACATATGGTTTATACTCTTCATATCTTGAAACGAGATAAAATATTGCAGAAAACACATCAAAGGGAAGTGCTGAATCTTTATCGTATACCGGAAACAAAGCATTATTACCCTCGTAATTAATATAATCAATATTGATGTTTTCGATGCCTCTCTCAAAAAGCAAACCGGTAGACTTAAAGAAGATATCATCTGAATAAGCCTTATCAGCATATACAATTTTGGCTGAATCGGCCGAAAGAAACTCATCAAGATTAGAACTTAATGTGCACTTTACTTTTAATAACTCTTTAAATACTAACCTAAAAACAAACCGTACTCGATTGGTCTTTTTTGGAACAAAAACTAATAAACTATCCATCAGGCCAAAAATAATGAAATTTCGAGTATTGTTACACTTAAATAAAACCATTGATTAAATAATAATTTAATAATCTCATATCATTATTGCCTGTTAGTGTTAACAAATGACAAGAAAGGGATAATAATCTTCGGATAAATTCACTATTTTTGAAACCAAATTTTTAATTACGAATGGATAACTTCATTGTATCAGCACGAAAATATCGCCCGGCAACTTTTCATCAGGTTGTTGGGCAAGAATCTATAACTTCTACACTACAGAATGCCATAAAAAATAATCACTTAGCTCAAGCATTTTTATTCACCGGACCACGTGGAGTAG
>CALDOI010000220.1 GCA_937912115.1 uncultured Bacteroidota bacterium
AATTACATAACATATTCGAGAAGTACTTATGAAGATGTGGGCTCTGATGATGCATTCGGCAGGGCAGTATGGGCTTTGGGATTACTTGTTAGAATTGCTCCCAACGACTCATTATTTCAGTTGGGACTTGATTTATTTATAAAGGCAACTTCACATTTTCATGAGATAAACTATGCACGTGGTTATGCAAATTGCATTTTTGGCCTATATCACTACATAAACCGATTCCCTGACCAGGAGCAATTTGTTAAAATGCTTACAAATATGGCAGATAATCTTGTAGAACTATTTAGCCATAACATTAAAAATGGCTGGGCTTGGTTTGAACCGGTTATAACTTATGATAATGGGTTGCTACCTGCAGCACTTTATCTGGTATATGAACTAACAGAAAATCAAAAATATCTTGATATCGCCGAAAAATCAAGGATATTTCTTGAGTCAAAGTGCTTGGTAAACGGGCATCTCACACTGATTGGAAACAAGAAATGGTGGACCGCCCATCACGAAACAAGTGAATATGCCCAGCAACCAATTGACGCAATGGCAATGGTGCTACTATATGATTGTGCTTATCGTGCAACAAAAAACAATAAATTTATTGACATGCTAAAGACTTGTTTTAGCTGGTACTACGGTAATAACGATTTAAACCTGCCCCTGTACGATTCGGAAACCAAAGGGTGCAACGATGGTTTGGAGGAATATGGAGTTAGCCGTAACCAAGGAGCCGAAAGTATGATAGCCTATCTTTCATCATGGTTAACAGCTACTCAATACTTTGAAAAAAAATAATATTGATTATTGATCCAGTATTTTAGCTATTCTGAGTAATAAAATTTCCCGGTCAATGGGTTTCCTTATGTAATCTGCTGCACCCATTTTTAGCCCTTTAACTTCATCTTCCTCGGAAGTGAAGCCGGTCATAAATACTACTGGAATATCAATATTGTTTTGATTAATATAATCCAGAAGTTGATACCCGTCAAAATTTGGCATCGCGATATCTGATAATATCAAATCGAATTTTTCCCTTGCAATTTGCATTAATGCAACTATTCCATCAGGAGCAATCTCAACTTCATAATTCTCCTTTTTTAGAATATTACCGATCATCTTTTGGACAATAACCTCGTCTTCAACCACTAATATTCTAGCTCTAGATTTAGTCTTTTCTTTCGATTTATAATCCGATGGTATCAACCTGCTAAAAAGATCTTCAAGTGGCACTGAAGCAAAAGTTGAAGCTGTATCCGACATTGCATAGGGGATTACAAGTTCATCATTATGAATAATTGAACCACACGAATAAACAACATTAGGCACATAGCCTTCACGCTCTTCTTCATTTGGAGAAAGCAGTGGCTCAGTTAACTGACCGATTACCTTTGTGGGGTCATCTAAATCAAGGAGTGTGGCTCCCAGACAATATTTACGCATTGTGCCAACGCCATGGGTTATAACAAGCCATCCATGTTCTGTTTCTATAGGTGAACCGCAGTTTCCTATTTGAATGAACTCCCAAGGATATTTTGGCGTTTGTATCTGAACAGCATCCTGCCAAAGGTTTATATCATCTGAAAACATGATGTAATTATTTATCCCATCCAATCGTGAAAGCATTGCATATTTTCCATTTATTCTACGGGGAAATAAAGCCATTCCTTTATTCTGTGCATTTTCACCATGAATCGGCATAACTTTAAACTGGTAAAAATCTTTTGTTTCAATTAGTTTTGGCATAATAGTATAGCCATTGTATGCCGTATAAGTAGCATAATACCT
>CALDOI010000221.1 GCA_937912115.1 uncultured Bacteroidota bacterium
TTTCAAACATTGCATTGGGATTGATGTTATCATCAACTATTGATGATGAAATAATGTCGCTTGATATTGCATTTTTCTACAATTCACCGGCATTTGTATTCAGTGGTTTTACATTCCCAATGTTTGGAATGCCATTTTTCGATACATTATATGCACAGTTTATTCCATATACACATTTTTTATATGCTTTTTTTAAGGTATATCAAATTGGAACGCCATTTTCGTTTATTTCAAGCGAAATAGTAGCAATGTTGATCTTTACTATTGTGGGATTTGTTACTGCATACCTAGCACTACGAATTAGAATAAAGCAAACTATCAAAAAACAGTTATTAAAAATTGCATCATAATATGAGCAAATCCTATGGCATAAAGTCAATTTTTAGTAATGAGTTAAAACTCGTTGTCAGCGACCATAGTATATTGCTTACGGTTATAATTGCCCCACTTCTGTATGCTTTTTTTCTTGGATCAATCTATCTCAATAAGGATATCGATCAAATTAGGTTTGCTGTTGTTGATTATGATAATTCGAAAACTTCAAGAGAGTTAACAAGAATGATGTCGGCAAGCCAAAAAATTGATATGGTTGGTTATTTAGAAGATTATGATGATGGAGTTCAAAAGCTAATGAATCTTGATATACAAGGGTTTTTAATATTTACAGATGGCTTTGAAAAAGAGTTAATGAGAGGGGAGGGTACGAACCTTAATTTATATTTAAACACTACTCAATTTTTACCATCAAATGATCTTAATATGGCAGTTAACGAAGTAATGTTGACGGTTGGTTCAGGCATTAGATTGGAATATTATGAAATTCAAGGAATTGAATCCCATAAGGCAATGCAGCTTATTAATCCGGTTATTGCCGAAGTAAAGCCTATTTACAATTTAACCAATAGTTATGGTGGATTTTTATTACCAGGATTATTCTTTTTAATTCTACAACAAACGTTGTTAATTGGTTTAGGCGAAAGTGTTGCCCGTGATAATGAAAAAGGGATTTTAAAGTCATTATTGCAAAGTTCGCCCAATGGGATAGTTAATTATATAGGTGGTAAAACAGGTTATTATTCGTTTTTATATTTGGCTTACCTAATATTATTTATTGCTGTAGTATTTCCATTTTTTGGTCTGCCGATTGAAGGATCGATTATTTCGATATTTATTGTGTCTATTTTGTTTCTTACTACGATAATGCTGCTAACCATGCTAATTGGAACTTTTGTAAAAAGCCAGGTTAGAATGATGGAGATATTAGCATTTACATCTTATCCCTTTTTCCTACTTTCAGGCTATTCATGGCCAATATCTTCCATGCCTTTGCCATTGCAATGGTTAGCTGCAGCAATTCCAACAACGCCAATGATGGAGGCCATGACACGTTTATTTGTAATGGGAGGTGGATGGAATGATGTAATATTTCAGGTTCAACATCTTTTCATCCTATTATTTGTATTGGTGATATTATTGATTTGGCGATTACTCTACATAAGCAGAATGGGGAACAAACTAAATAGAAATAGTTTGAGCAATATATGAATGATAATGTTTAGTTGGTATTATTTCCAGGAAGTAAGTTTATGCCACCTTGCTGCATAGAAGTAAATAAAAACGTATAATGGTATCATTACCCAATAAGCCAACTGTGATGAATAGTCGTCAGCAAGCTTTCCCCATAATAATGGTAGTATAGCTCCGCCGGCAATTGCCATAATTAACATGGCCGAACCAGTTTTTATAAAACGACCTATACCATGTAATGCCAGAGGCCAAATAGCAGGCCAAACCATTGCATTTGCAAATCCTAGAAGTGCCACAAATGTTACCGATATCATCGGAGGAGAGTAAATCGCAACTAATGAGAATAAAACTCCAAGAACTGCAGAAATTGAAAGAGCCTTTTCTTGCGACATGTATTTAGGGATTAATATAATACCTAAAACATATCCAACAATCATTGAAACCAAAGTTAAAGACGTGAATATTTTGGCTGTACTGATTGGGATTCCCAGAGAAATACCATAACGTATGATAGTATCCCCTGCTATTACCTCGGCTCCAACATATAGAAAAAGAGCTGCGACACCCAGAATCAGGCTTGGAAATTGGAATATATTTGTTTTTTTATTTGCTACATCCATTATTTCATTATCCTGCTCTTCTTCAATTTCAGGAAGTGGTGCATAACGGATCATAATTCCCAATAGAACAAGAACTATTGTCATTATTAGATACGGTATTATTACACGCGATGCAAGATCGTTTAAGGCAACTATTTTAACGGCCTCCTCCATTGTTTGTAATTTTTCCACAAATACATCACCATCATGTAGTATGAAATAGGCGAGTATTAAGGGTGCCAACGCTCCAGCAACCTTATTGCAAATGCCCATTATACTTATACGTTTAGCAGCAGACTCACGAGGTCCGATTATTGTTACGTAAGGATTTGATGCTGTTTGAAGAAGAGCAAGTCCTGTACCCAGGATAAAAAGCCCAAGCAAAAACAATCCATAAATACGTGTTTGAGCAGCAGGAATAAACATCGCTGTTCCAACAGCCATTGTTAGTAATCCAACCATCATTCCGTTTTTAAATCCAGTTTTCTTTAATATCCATGATGATGGTAAAGCCATAACTGTATACGAAATATAGAAGGCAAATGCAACAAATAAGGCCTGGAAATCAGTTAGCTCACAGGCTATTTTCAGGTATGGAATTAAAATCCCATTTAACCATGTAACGAATCCAAAAATAAAAAAGAATAAACCAATGATCGAAATCGATATTATGTAAGTGCGTTTGTTCAGACCGTTAGAGTCTTTAACATCATTATTTCCCATTTATTGCAAATTATTTAATTAATTACAGGATTTTAAGAAACATCAATATTACAAAAAAGCAAACTGAAATTTTGGATTTGACATTAATTTTATAAACGGATTATACCATGTTTATTGAAGGGGGAGGACGGTTATTTGAGATATGGAAATTTCGTCTCAGCTTGCCAGGGATGCTGTTAGAAGTAATGAGTCTTCAATATCAAATATAGATTCGATTTTTTTACGTAAACTATGTTTGGCTCTTGAAAGTTGTGATTTTGATGTATTAACCGATATGTTCATTATATCACTTATCTCCTTATGTGAGTAACCTTCGATTGTATTTAAATTAAATACGGTTTGATATCCAAAAGGTAGTTGACGAACAAGAACAAGTAATTCCTTATGAGACATTGCTGAAAGTACTTCATAGTCGTTTGGAAGTGCAGCATGAGTATTCTCTGGGTCGATATCTTTGTTAAGAAGATTTTTCTTTTTGTAGTAGTTTAATGCTGTGGTGACCATAATTCTCCTCATCCAACCTTCGAGAGATCCTTTTCCGCTATAGTCCTTTAAGTATTTGAATACCTTTATAAAGCCTTCCTGTAGTATATCCTCAGCATCGGTGTTATTCTTAGCATAGCGCATGCAAATGCCAAACACTTTTTTAGAATATTTTTCATAGAAGCAAAACTGAGCATTACGATCGTTTTGTAAACATCTTGAAAGTAATGTGTCAACTTCTGAATTAATTGTAGTTTCTGTCATAGCATATCTGTAATTGCAATGACAAAAATATAAAGGAATGCTTGTAATAGCCCAAATCTATTTCTACACTACTTCTACACGTGCTCTATTTATATTAAATATAAATAATAGTAGTACTACCTTAATATATTTATATAACAGATAAACAGCACTTTAATATTTATATAAACTCTACAGATTGAAGGTTAGATATTTTGAAGGTACTCAGAAAGGGATTGAAGATTACCTAAATTACACTTTTTGCGAAGCCGGTAACGACTCATCTCAACAGCTTTTATTGATGTATTGTTTAGCGATGAAATTTCCTTTGTGCTAAGATTTAGTCTTAGAAGCGCACATAATCTTTTTTCATTTTTGGTTAACGATGGGAATCTTACTTTAAGTTTACTAAAGAAGTCATCATAAGTTAAATCAACTTTTTGTTGGAACTCCTCAATTTCTTTGTTAATCTGAAGGCTTTGCTGAATATGAATTGATAGTTCCTTTATCCTTCTGTTTAGTTCATCATCGCTATTTGTTCTGATCTTACTTAAATCGGTTTTTAATTGTTTCAGAACTTCATTTTTCTGGACAAGATGCAGAGCGAAATTAATTAAATCATTATCTTTATTATCAAGTTCAAGACGTAATAATTCCTGTTGGGTTTCGTGTAATTGTCTGTCTTTTTGATTAATTAATTTTTCTTTTTTTACTCTGTTTCTTAGTCTGATAACTGTTAGAACAGATAAGATTATAAGAGCGATTACTCCGGATACAAGGAAATATTGCTTTAGATTGCTGATTCTTTGTTCACTTTCCAGTAATTCGATATCAGTATCTTTAATTTGTAACTCCTTCTCACTAATACTACGAATAAAATGGGATTGGAGGTCATATAATTCATCCGACATCTGTTGTTTAATTATAGAATCATTATATCGAGCATAAATTCGTAAATAGTTAAGCGATTTCTTGTATTCTTTTTTACTTTCAAATACACGGCTTAGTCCCAATGATGACTCTTTGATTTGTTCCCATTGTTTATTTTCAACAGCTAATTTATAAGCACTTTCGTAGGAATGATGGGCTTCTTCAATTTCGTCTACCTTAATGTTCTCAGCAGCGATAAGTAAATATAGTTCTGACCTGCCAACAAAATCATTTATATTTTTATATAATTCAAGACTACTGTTATAATACTCAAGAGCTTTATTTTTGTCACCCTGCAAACTATGAATATGCCCTATATTTTCGTAGGTTATAGCCTTTAATCTCAAATTGTTAATTTCTCTATTTAGCTCAATACTTTGATTGTAATAATTTAGAGCTCTGGTTAAATCCCCTTTTTGCCTATAAATTTCGCCAATATTATTTAATGCTACAGCTGCTCCCAGTTCGTTATTCAAATCTTTAAAAATCTCTTTTGCATTATCGAAATAATGAAGGGCATCATCTAAATTATTTTGGTTGAAGAGAATCCTGCCAATACGGTTATAAACTTCGGCAATTAAACTTTTATCGTTAAGCTTTACGGCATAGTCAAGAGATTTCCGATAATAGAACAGAGTACGTTCGAAATCGTAATTATTATTGTAATATAGCATTCCAAGATTGCCATAAATACTTGAAAGCTTACGATAATTATTTAATTCTTCGTAAATTTTGGCACTTATGAGATAATAATTTATTGCAGGTTGGATATAATTCTTCTTACCATATAGCTCGCCCATTAATTCATTTGTGGCAGCACATGCATCAGCTGAATTAATTTTATTGGCTAGTGTTAATGCTTTTTTATTGTAATCAATGGCCTGATCGATTGATAATTGTTTTAACTGAGATACAATATCGTGATAGATATATACCTTTTCAAGGCTGTCGGTAGCCAGTGATAATTTATCAATTAAATAAGTTGGGTTTGAATTCTGACTAGTAGAATAACTAACAATAAATAGCCATAACATTGCTGTTACAATACTCTTATTTTGGCTAGTCATAGTTTGAATTTAAAACTTTCTTGTTGGTTCAGTATTGAGGAACAAAAATAACTATTATTAGATAAATAAAGGTGAAACGTACAACAGATGAAATTACTCGTAAGGGTCTGTCATAGGAATCACATAGTATTCGCCCGTTCGTGGATCTTTGTAAAATTTGCTATAACCATTAATACTTTCGATATTAGCATCCACGGAGCCCTTAATAAAAACGGTATTGTTTACGTCAACCTCGCCTGTAATTCGCAAAGCAGAATCAGCAACAACAACAAGAGGAGTTATGCGAGGGAATATGCCTGCATTTTGGAAAACGATAATCCAAACCCCAGCAACAATTAAGGCCAGTGCAGCTTTTATAAATCTTGTATCAGTCATCCTTTTTTTCATTTTCTCTTCAAGTTAATAGCTCAAATTTTAGCTTGATAATGCAAATTTAATAAAAACGACTTAACATTCAATATGAAATTTTTAAAAGAATGTCAAAACAACAAAGTTATTCAATTTGACCCTTTTCTATGATGCCTCTATTTCGGAGAGGAAATATTATGAAAATCCTCAAAATTTAGAATTATTACTTCATCATCAGAAATAATATATTCTGGAAGGTTGCCCAAATTCACAACAGCCACTTTTTTTCCAGCCTCTCTTATTCTTCTTATTTGTTCAGGTGTTGGGATATGATTATATGCTACAAATTCAGTATAATACATAATGGGTATATGACCATTTACAGTAATTTGTGCATTGAAGATAACATAGTTCGAATCAGGTAATTTACTATTTAATGAGTGTATGAAGGCCATTTCAGCCAATTCATTTGCTCTATTACGATTGTTATGAGATACCATCATTGTATGGTAATTATGAATTCTGTTTAAGTTAAGAGCACTAAAGGCAATTACAAGGGGAAGTGTGATTGAAATAAGAGTAGTTATTGCAGTAGATTTGATTTTTTTAGTGATGAGATTTATTGCTTCATAAATAAGGGTTCCTAAACCTAAATATATGAAAGGTGTAGCGATCAAGGTAAAACCAATCATTTTTGTAGCTGCAAATGAAAAGAAGGTGTATACAAAAAGTATTGTCGAAGCAATAAATAGCCGATATTTAATTTTAGAGGATCTAATCAGCATTAGTGTTATTCCTGCTAATAATAAGATTGGAATAGCATCTCCTGATCCGTAAAGGGCTCTTAATCCATCAGTTAAATGAAACCATATGTTTCCTGTATGGCCTTCAATTGGTTCAAAAAAATGCTTGGCATTCAGCGAAAATTCGTACAATGCTTCTTTTGGGAAAGTTAATCTAATATATATAAACCATGGCAAAAATACAATCAAACTTATTACTACAGAAAATAGCATGGGCAGATAAGACTTGTGTTTTTTTAGATTATGGAAATCAGAAAATAGTCTTGTTGCAATCCAAATAAAATAAACTAATAGACCCATAAGCCATTTTACAAGTACCGCACATCCACTAAATATACCAATTAGAATCAGCCAATACGTTTTCTTTGATTTATTATATTCAAACCAACTCCAAAAGCTTGCGGTTACGTAAAATAGAAAAGCAATGTCATTATGATCA
The DNA here is from genome assembly GCA_937912115.1 of uncultured Bacteroidota bacterium. Classification (GTDB taxonomy): domain Bacteria; phylum Bacteroidota; class Bacteroidia; order Bacteroidales; family F082. The sequence continues at coordinate 7,163 of CALDOI010000221.1, forward strand.
GTTGAATATCCTCCAACAATTAATTCTAAAGGAAAGTATGCCACAGCAAATAGCAATGCCCCATAATAAGCAGAGATATTATTAATAGCTATTTTACCAATCCTATAAATGAATACAGGAATGATGGCGTGCATAATGATACTCGGAATTCTAATAGCTAACTCAGTTGGTCCAAATATTTTTATAAAGAATGCCATTTGCCACAAAAATAATGGTTGCTTATGTAGCCATATGTTATTGGCAGTCCAGTTTTTGTAATTGAAATCTAATACCGGATCATAATATAAACTCGGTACAAAAGGGTTTTTTGATAAGTTTTTGGCAACCAAAGCATGATATTGCTCATCCCAAAGATTTAAGAAATGGTCGAGATTTGCAATAAAATATCCTAAACAAAGCGTAGCAATAAACAGAATTACTAAACTCAATGTTGAGTTTTTTTTGAATATTATTATTGAAATAATTATTAATAAACAACTTATTAATAAAGGAGTAATTTGGTCTATTGTAAAATAACTAAAAGACATTTAATACTAAATTTAAACGCTTATTTATATTTTGCTTTGATGCTTTTATAAATAGATTTAACACTAAAAAGCTGAAATAAAATTTATTACAAATAGCTAATCTATTTTTAAAGCTTCAATTTGTGAAACAAATGGTGAAACTTCTTCTTTCTTAAGATATTCTTCTTCTTTTCGGCAACTACCATCGCCAGGTGCTCCCTCACATGAACAACCAAGTTTTTTACCGGTTTCGGGATCAACTGATGAGCATTGTTTTTTAAATTCGCCGCCTTTTTTGAAAAACATTTTTACAGCGATAGCAGCAATTGCTATTGCTAGTATTATTATAGTGAGGAATAGTAATTTTAAGTACATTTCTTTATTATTTTGATTGGCAAAAATAAATAAAACAAATAAGGAAGCGGTGTGTTTCCAAAGATTAAGAGCTTATTTTTAAGGCATAACAAATAATAGCGGTAGCAACCGAAGCATTAAGCGACTCAGGCCTGCTTGAGTTACTGCTATTGAGCAAGGGTATTGTAATTTTATTATCCACAGTTGGTAATAGCTCCTTCGAAATACCATGTGCTTCACTTCCTATTAATATAATACCTTTTTTCTGTGGTCCTATTTCATTCAATGGCTGGCCATCAAGTAATGCTCCAAAAACAGGTATACCATCAGAACGAGATTTAAGTAACTCTTCAAGATTCACATAAGCAATCTTAACGCGCGCCAGTGACCCCATTGTTGCCTGAACTACCTTTGGATTAAATGCATCAACAGTATCGCTTGAACAGAAAATATTATTGATTCCAAACCAGTCGGCAGTTCTGATAATTGTACCCAGATTCCCCGGGTCACTTATATTATCCAGTGCAATGCATAAATTTTCAGAATCTATGCTTTGTTGGAATCTGGTTTCGGGCAATTCAAATATCGCAAGCACATCTGATGGGGTTGATAATGCACTTACTTTCTTAATTTCGTTTTTAGAAATAATAGTTGCAATAACACCAGTTCTATTAATATTATGCTTATCAACCCATTCTTGAGTAGCAAACAGTTCAATTAATGGAGTATTGCTTGTAAGAAAGTCCTGAGTACCCTTAGTGCCTTCAACAAAGAACATATTATTCAATTGTCGATATTTCTTTATCTTAAGCTGATTTATAAGCTTGATCTTTGACTTGCTAAGCATCTTTTATATATAACTTTTCCAAATATGATAAATTAGCTCCGTATAACTTTTTAATGGTTATACTTTTTTCTAAAAATGAAAAAACCCCAACGCAAAGCGAAGGGGTTTCAAATGTACTTTTTTTTATAATAGGATATTATTCTCCTACTACATCAAGGCCAATTTCAACTTTAATTTCCTTGTACAATTTAATTGTTGCTGAATATTTTCCTACTTCTTTAATATGTTCTTCGTCGAAATAAATTCTCTTACGATCAATATCAAGATCTTTAGCTTCTTTTATTGCATTGGCAACCATGATTGAATTAACTGACCCAAATATTTTGCCGGATGTACCAGCTTTTACGCCAATAGTTAATACAAGATCTTTTAGTAAGTCAGCAATAGCTTCAGCTTCCTTAACAATCTTGTCTTCTTTATATGCTTGCTGTTTTTTTAATTCAGCTAATGCTTTTTTCTTTGAGTCGTTTGCAATAGTTGCAAGACCCTTTGGGATTAGATAATTTCTACCAAATCCATCTTTAACGGTAATAAGATCGTTTTTATAACCTACTCCGTTTATATCTTCTTTTAAAATTACTTCCATTTTCTTTCCCTCCTTTATTTAAGTAAATCAGCAACATAAGGCATTAACGAAAGATGGCGAGCTCTTTTTACTGCTTGCGCAACTTTTTTCTGATATTTAGTTGATGTTCCGGTTAGACGGCGCGGTAATAATTTACCTTGCTCGTTTACAAATTTAAGTAGGAAATCAGGGTCTTTATAGTCGATATATTTAATGCGACTTTTTTTGAAACGGCAGTATTTTTTCTTTTTAGTATCTACTGCTATGGGTGTCAAATATTTTATGTCTGAATTAGGTTGTGCCATAGTTCTTTTATTTAAAATTTAGAATTGTGATTAAGCTTCTTTTTCTTGTTTTGCTTTTTCCTTTTTTATTCTGCGTTTTTTCTCGTTATAAGTAATAGCATGCTTATCGAGTTTAACGGTAAGGAAGCGTAAAATGCGCTCATCACGTTTTAGTTGAAGCTCTAAATTGGCAATTAACTGTCCGTCATTTTTAAATTCAAACAAATTGTAAAATCCAGTTGTTTTTTTCTGGATTGGGTAAACAAGTTTACGTAAACCCCAATCTTCACGATGTACTATTTCTGCACCATTTGAAGTAAGGAATTCCTCATACTTTTTTACCGCTTCCTTCATCTGTTCATCAGACAAAACGGGAGTTAAAATGAAAACGGTTTCGTACTGGTTCATAATAATTTAAATTAGTTATAATATTTAATTTTCTACCCAAAAACGGGAGCGCAAAAATACAAATATATTTTGTAGTTACAACATCCTGGTAAAGAAAATTTTAGAATATGCTCTTGAATTTTTGTACAAACTTTAAGATGTAGATAAACAGGTGTTTACGAAAAGCAGGTTTATGGATTATTTAGGATTGTTTCACAAATAAATTCAGCAGCTTTACCATTACCAAAAAGTTTAGGAAAGGTAATTCCGGTTTTACTTTTTAATTTTTTATATGATTGCATGATCTTTTCCTTATCTGCATTTGCTATAATGGCAGCTCCTTGTTCAACGATTTCAACCCACTCAGTTTCTGATCGAAGTATTATGCATGGTTTGTTAAAATAGTAAGCTTCTTTTTGAACGCCCCCCGAATCTGTCATTACAAGCTTGCAATTACTTTCTAATGCAATCATATCCAGAAATGAAACTGGAGGTATCAACTTAATTTTGGGATTTGATTTTATCGACTTTAGCAATTCAGCATCCAGATTTGATTCAAGTATCTTACTCGTACGAGGATGTAATGGGATTACAACTGAAATGTTTTCTTGAGATGCAATTTCCACCAATGAACCAAATATTGCATTTAATCTTACAGGATCATCAGTATTATTATCACGATGAATTGTACTTAGTATGAAGTTATCTTTTTCCAGTTTATTATCCTTGATAATTGTGCTGCGGTTATCAGATATAGATTTGAAATACAGGCTATTATCATACATTATATCTCCACAATGAAAAATACCAGGATTATCTGCACTATAAGGAAGTTTGTTCGTTAGGCGAAAACCTTCATTTATTAGGTTGTTGAGACCGGTTGCAGTGGGGGAGAAGAGAAGAGTTGAAGTATGGTCGCACATTATACGATTAATTTCTTCCGGCATTGATTTATTGAACGATCTTAAGCCTGCTTCAATGTGAACAATGGGGACATGTATTTTGGAGGCTGCAACAGCTCCGGCCAAGGTTGAATTTGTATCACCATATAGAACCAAATAATTAGGTTTGTTTTCAAGTAATATTGTCTCAATTCCCACAATCATTTCAGAAGTTTGTTTGGCATGTCCGCTGCTGCCTACATTTAAATTATAATCGGGCTGAGGTATGCCCAGCTCATCGATAAAAACCTGCGACATGTTAGCATCGTAATGCTGCCCTGTGTGTACAATAATCTCTTGTATTTGATCGGGAAAATGGTTTTTAATAGCCCTGCTTATTGCAGCTGCTTTAATTATTTGAGGACGTGCGCCTATTACTGTTACAATTTTTATCATTGGATAATTGGTTATTGCCTGCCTGCCGGCAAAGGCAGGGATAATTGGTCATTGGATTTATTCACTAATCACCGTTCACTATATCATCGATTCGTCTGCGAAACTAAAATAATTATCGCTACCAACAATTATGTGGTCAAGAACATTTATCTCTAAAGTTTTGCCTGCTTTTGAAATTGTTTTAGTGAGCTTAATATCATTATCGCTGGGTTTCAGATTATTTGAAGGATGGTTGTGAGCTAATATTATTGATGAACTATTGTTTTCGAGTGCTAACTTGAAGATCTTTTTTGGATCAGCCATTGTGCCTGATAATCCCCCTTCACTGATATTTATTTTTTTAATTATCTGATTGGCTCTGTCAAGTAACAAAATCCAAAATTCCTCGTGATTCTTATCGCTTAACTCAGCATAGATAACATCAAAAACATCTTTACTCGATTTAATTTTCGTTGATTTCTGAATTACATCATCTGCACGTCTTCTTCTCCCAATTTCAAGTGCTGCAATAATAGATATTGCCTTAGCAGGCCCAATTCCATTAAACTTACAAAGCTCAACCACACCAAGTTTTGATAGTTCAGCAAGATTATTATTAACTGAACTAAGAATGCGTTTAGATAGTTCCACAGCCGATTCCTCTCTATTACCAATTCCAATTAAAATTGCAATTAATTCGGCCTTACTTAGCTGACCTTTGCCTTTAATAAGTAGCTTTTCACGAGGTCGGTCATCCTCAGCCCATTGGCTTATCGGTAGTTTTTCTTTCATAGCAATTGGGTTTAACGATATAAAAGTAAACAAAAAAAGCCCCGATACTATTGTATCAGGGCTACTTAATTTATTTTTAAGCAATTACCTAGGCTAAGCCGTTGGCGTACTTTGTAATTCTTGACTTGATATTACCAGCTTTGTTTTTGTGGATAACTCCCTTTTTTGAAAGCCTGTCAATCATTTCGTACATCCTTGGTAAAGAGTCTGCAGCTTCTTTTTTGTCAGATAATAATCTGAATTTTCTAACAGCATTACGCATTGTTTTTGCATAATAACGATTACGCAGCGTTTTTACTTCTGTTTGTCTGATTCTCTTGATTGCTGATTGATGATTAGCCATATTTCTATTGCGTTTACATTGTTATTTTCGGGCTGCAAAAATAGATAAATATTTAATATAAAAAAACAAAAGTCTTTTTTTTGTTAATTTATTAATTTTCCGAGCAGCGTTGGTTCGCCTTTTTCGATTAGTTTGTAAATATTAACATTGTAGAAGGTGTTTGTTTCCAAATCGGTTTCTTCAATTATCACGGGTAAATAATGTTCTCCAAATCCTCTGGCATATCCATTTTCAAGAATTTTTTGAACAAGAACCCTTTGTTGTTTTCCGATAAACTTATTGCGATGTTCTAATCTGGTTTTTTCTGAAATCTTTCTGATTATTTCACCTCTCCGATTTTTTTCCTTTTCATCCACATGATTAGGAAGTCTTTCGGCTCGCGTTCCTTTTCGTACTGAATATTTGAATGTATGTATATGGCCAAAACCAATTGACTTAGCCATCTCTACTGTTTCCTGAAACAGTTGATCAGTCTCGCCCGGAAAACCAACAATAATATCTGTAGTTAAGCTGAAATCAGGGTAAAGTTCCTCAAGTTTGTCAGCCATTTTCTTAAATAGTTTGGCTGTATACATTCGCCTCATCTTCAGAAGGATTTCTTCTGACCCACTTTGCAAACATATGTGCATATGAGGAGCAAGTTTTGGATGTTTAAAAAGCCGGAAGAAGCTATCGGTATAGCCATCGGGTTCAATGGATGAAATGCGAATTCTAAAATCTCCCGGAATCTCAAGCATTTGCTCTACCAGCGATTCAAAGTCAGTACCTTCATAACTATATCGACCAATATTTACACCTGTTATAATGATTTCTTTGTATCCAAATTCAACAACTTTGCGAATGTTGTTTAGAACGTCTTTAACGGGTCTACTTGTTGCTCTCCCTCTTACTTTAGGAATTATACAAAATGTGCAGAAATTATCGCAGCCATCCTGGATTTTTATAAAACTCCGGGTATGAAAAGTTTCTTCCGCTGGTTCATAATTAAATAAATCCTTTTGAAAGTCTTCATCACTAACACTCTTACCATTAAAATGAGCCTCCGCTATTGAAAGCACGGATGTTTTGTGATCATTATCAACCACATAATCGATGTTCTCATTTTTTTCGAGTTGTTCTTTATAGTTAGTGGCCATACAGCCTGTTACTATGGTAATTCCATCTTCTTTTTTGCGACCTGCCTGATTTATAACTCTTCGGGATTTCTGATCGCTCATACTTGTAACTGTACAAGTGTTAATCACATAAACATCAGCCTTTTCCGAAAAATCCACTATTTGATAGTCTTTTTTTGCAAATTCAGATGCCAGAGAATCCGTTTCAAATAGATTAAGACGGCATCCAAGGGTTTTAAAAGCTATTTTTTTAGTCATATTGTGGAAGCTTGTTAGTTGTTTATTAGATCTCCTTCGATTGAAAGAGGCGCAGCGGATGTAATTTTAATGTTTACAAATTTACCAACGAGGTCTTTGTTGTCTGAAGCAAATCTAGCCACAATCCTACCTTCGGTATAAGCTGATAAATATCCCTGCTTTCTATCGTTTCCTCTTACTAAAACTTTTAGAGTTTGGCCGATTAGATTTTTATTGTATGCAGCGGTGTATTTTGTCATCTCCGATGTTAGGATATGATATCTTTCCTTCTTTTCATCTTTTTGTATGTCATCAGCCCATCTGGAGCTTGTGGCTCCGGGACGTGGTGAGTATTGAGCAATGTAGGCCATGTTATATTTAAATTCTTCCATGATCATCCGCGTATTCTCAAACTCTTCCTCAGTCTCTCCGGTAAATCCAACAATAATATCAGTAAAGAGAGTGGCTTGTGGGATAAGTCTTCTGATGGTGCTAACTATTTCACGATATTTTAGCATTGAGTGATTACGGTTCATCCTGATAAGAACCTTGTCGTCGCCTGATTGCACAGGAAGATGAATTTGCTTGGCTAAACAATCATATTTTGCTACCATCTCGATTACTTCATCCGACATATCCCGTGGATGTGGTGATGTAAAATACACCCAAAAATCTTTTACGGATTGATTACCATATTCACCAATTTCTTGAAGTAACTCGGCAAAACTTATCTCATTTCCTTTTTTGTCAAGCCCATAGGAATTTACGTTTTGACCTAGTATGGTGATTGATTTTACACCCTTTTCCACAAGGTTTTTAAGCTCGGCCATTATCTCTGATGAAGGGCGCGAAACCTCACGTCCACGAGTATAAGGTACTGCACAATATGTGCAGAATTTATCACATCCATTTTGGATTGGGATATATGCTTCAACACCAGAACCATATTTTGGTTCAATATGCCAAAAATCCTCGATACCAACCTCAGGTTTCTTTAGTGCTGTATTCTTGATAGAAGGTATTTGAACCGGATTAAGCTTAAACCCGGCAGGATTAGGATTGCTGGTTTCTTTAGTTTCTACATTGTTTAATTCGGGATAGATACCTTGCATTCCGGCAGGAGTAACAATCCCGTATTGACCAATCATTTCGTGTAATTCAGGAAGCTGACTCATGGTAAATACCATGTCGAAAAGTTTTAAAAATTTTTCTTTATCGGCAGGTAATACACATCCGGAAACAAATGTTAGTAGGCTTTTCTTATTTTTCCATTTATTCCATACATTCACCATGTTATAAACCTTGTCGATTCCTTTTTGGCGAACCGAACAGGCAATAACTCCAATTATATTTGCTTCTTCTGGCTTATCTGTTTGAATAAACCCTATATCTTCAAGTACTTTTTGAACACGCTCTCCATCGCTAATATTCATTTGGCACCCTAGCTGTACAATATGATATTTCATCTACTTGTTATTTTGAAAAAGCAATATCAAAAATATACTTCGGCATGAAGCTGACTGCCAGGAATCCCCTTTTTTTCGAGTAAATCCATTGCCTCTTTTATCATTTTGAAATTGCCACAAAAATAACAAATTGTATCTTTGTCGAATGTGTTATTACTGATGTAATCCGTAACCCTTCCGCTAAATTCACAATCAAGATCTCGTGATGCACATCTAATATATCTATCTGGATGATAGGAATTTTTCCCGTATGCCTCATCACATGTTCTAATTCCGTGCAATATTTTATAGTCAAGATTGGGGTTGGTTCGTACCATACTGTGGAAAGGAGCAATTCCGGTTCCACTTGCAATGAACAAGAAACTACCTGTCTCAATTTTGTCCTTATTCAGCCCGAAGAAACCAAGTGGACCTTCAACATTTAACATGTCGCCAGGAACTAGGTTTTTAAGATGTTTAGAAACAGATCCATCACTTACTTCCTTTATAAGTACTTCCAAATATTCATCTTCAACGCCACTATATATTGAATATTCACGTTGATCAGTATCGTTAGCTTTTCCGAGTAGTATGTGTTGTCCTGCATCAAATTTCAAGTCATTTTTCTCAACTCTGAGAATATATGTTGATTCGGTTAGGTTTTCTATATTTATAAGTTTGTGTAAACCGGTTGTTTGCATTATATAATGTTAGTTAATTCTAATTGGTAATATATAGTAATTTGTAGATCTAAGTAATCAATAATCAATAATCAATAATCAATAATCAATAATCAATAATCAATAATCA
>CALDOI010000222.1 GCA_937912115.1 uncultured Bacteroidota bacterium
ATCGTACATACCAGTTGAAGTGGATGGTGCACAACCCACAACTGCAATTACCTTAACACCATCGTCTGAGGCTTGTTGGTAATACTTATCAAGTAAATCTGTTCTAATGCTAAAGTCATCTCCCACAGGCACTTTAATAATTCCCTTAGACCCAAACCCCATTATCCTCAATGCTCTGTCAACACTGTAATGAGCTTCTGAAGAAACCATTACTCCAAGGTTTTCTGTGAGACCGTGTTCCCAAATATCACTATCAACAGCGTTTTGCCTTGCAGCAAGCATTGCTGTTAGATTACCAATCGTACCTCCTGAGGTTATATACCCATCTCCATCATCGTCATAACCGATTTTTTTTGCCAGCAAATCAATAATTACCTTTTCGATAGCTGTTGCTGCTGCACCCATTTCGTAAATGGCCATCCCATTATTAACGAGCTCTCCCAGAAGTCCGGTAAGTGCCGATATTGGAGCTGGGGGACATAGTTGATGTCCCATATATTTTGGATGGTGAATATGAATTGAATTATCAATGATTGCCTTAAATAGTTCGATAGGATTATTATTTTCAAGAGTAAAATCCTTCCAAAATTTAAGCTGATCTGAAGGCTCTTTCCAATTCATTACCGGAATATTACCTTCGGTTGAATCCTTCAAATATTTGGTTAATAAGTCTATTAGCTCATGACCAATACTATTAAAATTTTCGGGGTTATATGTATCCTTAAGCCTGTTTTCCATATTATTAATGTTGTTGATTGTACCTATTAGTTATTTTGCTATTTCAATATCCAGCCATCTTTCGAGTGCGGATATCAACTGTTGTTTCTCGTCTTTACTCATATTCCTAATTCTAGCACTACCATGATGCTTATCTTTCATAAAAAACCAGAGGGCATCAACATCTTCAGATGGTCTTACTGCTGATGCCGACCATGTGTCCATTGCACCATAAATATAAATAAACTCATTTGCATGTTCTGGTAGCCAACTATTTATATCTTTAAGCAAATTTCCATTAAATTCTACTTCAACTTTGCCTGGAATAAATGTTGCATGAGGATTAGAGTCTGTTGGCAAGGCTATAAGTAAATCTTTAAAATCAGCAGTTTCATAACCATAGTAACCCATCTCTTGTGCCGATTGATAATAATGCGATCCATATGCCTCTATGGATTTGTCACTAAAGAAATCAACACCTGATACATCCAACAAATAGTTTGTAATGAATTCTATAGAGGTAGTATCTGAAGGGATATCGTCACAACTGTGCCCCCATTGAAAAAATGAAAATGGATACTCAAGTACGGCATATTCAAATGCCTCCTCTATAGTTAAATATGTAAACTCAAGTCTTGCTCCTTTGCTATAAAACTTAACCAGTGGAAGTATGACATCTCTATTTTCAAGTAATCTTATCTGAAGTCCTTTTATTTTATCTCTACATTCATCAGAGCCAATCGTATCTAAAAACATATAGATTCTATGTTCCTCAAACTCTCTATTTATGGGAGCTACATAGGGTATACTAACGTCCACATCGTCAGGATAAAAAAATCGATAAAATATCGTTGTTACACCACCTTTGCTAATTCCGGTACTAACCCAATTTTGAGGATATATTTTTTTAAATATCTTGTTAATATGATGAAGGTCAGCTGTGGCTTGTTCAAGATTTAAGTAATCATAGTTAATTGAATCAGGCATACTTTCACCAAAATAACGATGCTCAACATCAATTTGGTTTGCATCCAATAATATAGTTAACTCAGTTGGCCAATTACCGTAACAAGCGTAACCTTCAGTAACCAAAACAGTTGGATTTTCGAATCCCTTATGACTAAGTAATGCCTTTTGATAGAAATAGCCTAGATCAGGGTTTTTATGATCAATTGGTTGTTTAATCCTTAATTCATACTCCATTGTACCTGAGTCTCTTGAATCAACTTCCGTAAAAATCACATCAGGTAGTTCGAAAAGCATATTTTCAATATTGCTTGTCTGAGCCCAAACAATATTGACATAACCTATAAATATTACTACTACAAATAAATATTTCTTCATATATCGATAATAATTATTGGCTGTAAATTTAAGCAAAAACAAGACTTATTAACCATTGGAATAAACTATACCTTTGTATACAATGAATAGTTGGGATGTAATAGTAGTTGGTGCTGGGCCGGCTGGTTTGTTGGCAGCAGGAAGAGCAGCAGAGAAGGGTGCTAAAGTGCTCATACTTGAAAAAATGGAACGTGAAGGAAGGAAACTCCTAATCACTGGTAAGGGACGATGCAATATAACAAATAGTGCTCCAATAAGTGAATTTATTACCCATGTTTATCCTAATGGCAGGATGCTCAAGAAGGCATTTTCACAATTTTTTTCAGAAGATATTATTGAGCTGCTTAAGAACTACGGTGTTGAGTCAACTTTGGAACGCGGTGGCAGATATTTTCCAGCCAGCAACAGCTCTGCTGATGTTCTTAAAGCATTACTAGTATGGGTTAAACAACTTAATGTAAAAACTCAATGCGGTTATCGTGTTGAAAAGTTGATTGTTGAAGATAATAGTATAGTTGGCCTTAAAGCAAACGGACAAATATTCAATACAAATAATGTAATAATTGCAACAGGTGGCATGTCATATCCTGCTACTGGTTCAAATGGTGATGGTTATGAACTAGCAAGACTTGTTGGGCATAAGATAGTTAAGGCAAGACCTGCCCTGGTACCATTGGAAACCTTTGGGAGAATTGCCCAAAATCTACAAGGACTTAACCTCAAGAATGTTAAAGCCATTGTATGGATAAACGGCAAAAAAGCCGGTGAGGACTTTGGAGAAATGATTTTCACACACTTCGGTCTCTCGGGCCCAATTATACTAACACTAAGCAGAATTGTTGTTGAAGAATTACAAAATAAAAGCAAGGTAGAAATAACAATAGACTTAAAACCTGCACTTGATGAGCAAAAACTTGATTTAAGATTGCTAAGGGACTTAAATGAACATGGTAAAAAGAAATTAGTCAATATTTTGAGCTTCTGGCTTCCAGCAAAAATGGTTCCTGTTTTTATTGAGATTCTCAAGATTGATCCCCAAAAAGAGTGTCATCAGGTTGGATCGAAAGAACGTAAGCAGATAAGACATCTATTAAAAAATCTACCATTCCAAATTAGCCACCATCGATCATTTAAGGAAGCAATAATTACTTCTGGTGGAATTCCTACTAATGAAATTTCTTCAAAAACAATGGAATCGAAGATCATTGAAGGATTATATTTTGCCGGTGAGATTATTGATCTGGATGCTGAAACCGGAGGGTACAATTTGCAGATAGCGTATTCAACAGGGTGGTTAGCAGGAAATTCTTGTGTTGATTAAGTTCTTTATTTCCCATGATAAATCCAGTTAGATTAAACTTTTGGAAGGAGAAATCATTTTATTCAACTATTATTATAATTCTTGAGTTTCCTCCACTTCTTAGAGTCGGTCGAAGGACACAATCAGTGTTTAACCGGTATGAAGGAGACTTATGTTGTTAAATACAGTGCAAGGCTTTATTAGAATTTAACCATTATACCTATGGTTGGAAGTACTGTACCTGATTCGTTTGAAACTGAACTAAGAACATAATCTGATCCGTTATTTATAGTTTTGTAACTACCATCAGGGTTTTTATCCCTTACAATATAATCCTGACCAGCAACTTTAAAATTATACAGGTTCTGAATATCAAGATATAACATCAATGCCCACTTTTCAAAAAAGAAATTCTTATCAACACGCACATCTAACTGATGAAATGATTTAAATCTGAGAGAGTTTAATTCATTAAAATTCAGATATGGTTGTCCCTTCGCATTCCATGCCTCAACATTTGCAGAAGTTTCCAGATCGTAAGGAGTATAAGGCAAACCACCCACAAATCTCCACTTTGCCCCTACCCTCCAATTATGCTTAAAATCTCTATAACCAGTAAATGTAAACAGGTGTTTGCTATCCCATGAAGAGGCTATATAGTCACCTTTAAGGTCTGTAAATAAACTCCTTACATAAGTATAGGCAGCCAGTATTGTGTACCTATCCATATTCATCCTGTTTAGGACTTCAATTCCTGTAGCTTTTCCTTTACCAGAAAAAATAACAGGTGCGGCACCGGCAATGCTACTATAATCAGCACCTTGATTTGCCAAACTTGAACCGGTTATTATATCAATTGGGTATTGAAAATAATCCTTGTAAAAACCTTCGACTGATAATAATATCTTATCAGAGAAACGATGTTCAGCACCCAATGAGTATTGAGTTACCCCAATATAACTAGCTGTAGTATAATTCATTAATTCACCTGAATTATCCCTAAAACCAAGGGTTGTGTAGGCGGGTTGTTGAAAGTATCTGCCAATGGCTGTATTTAATGAAGTTTTGTCTGTTAGTGCATAAGAGAGTGATAATCGCGGGGAGAATTGATTCAGCAGATTAGATGTACTGCTATTATAATTATTACCATCGAATCTGATTCCCAAAGAAATAAGTAGTCTGCTATTTAGTACACTTTTTGAAGCCTGACCAGATAATCCATACTTGATGATATCAAGGTTGGTAGTATACATAAGGTTAAAAAGGCTGTCATCTATAAATATTTCCTGAGATGTTGAATTATAGTACTTTGCATATTCTGAATTAATACTAAAATTATACTTAAACCCATTTTTTCTTAAGGATAATTCGTACCTGAATTTATTTTCTGTTTCTGACGAGCTGTAATCAAAATTCTTTGGCTGATTCTCATCATTATCAGGGTATTTGTAGAACTTATTATTGAGCATATTGCGACTTAGCACAAATGTGTGATAGCCATTTTTAAAATAATTATTATACACTAAACCAACTGTATAGCTCCATTGATTATTTATTGGTATTTGACTTAGAATATACTCTTGTCCCGGATCGGGATCCTTTATATCAGTATTTAGTTTTAGGTTATCTAATGATCCGATGGATATCACAGTAAGCTTGTTTTTTTTATTTATGTCTGCTTTAAGCTTAAATTGATAATCATTAAAAGTTGGAAGAAATGGTAATCCTATTGCGGAAAAAAGAAATTGCAGATATGACCTTCGTACAGAGAAGATATAGCTTATTTTTTTTCCAATAGGTCCATCAATAGTAAAGGCTGCTTCACTTGCGCCAACAGCTACCTGTAAATTTGTTTTGTCCTTACTTCCCTCCTTTTGTTTAAAATCGAGTATGCCACTTAAAGCGTTGTAACTATTGGCTTTGAATGATCCGGAGTAAAAATCAACAGACTGAATGAAATCAGCATTAATTATACCCACAGGGCCACCCGACGCTCCCTGTGTTGAAAAGTGATTTAACACAGGAATTTCTATACCATCAAGGAAGAATCTGTTTTCACTTGGTCCTCCACCTCGGATTATTACATCGTTCCGAAACGCGGGTGTTGAACCTACACCCGGAAACGACTGAATAACTCTGCTAATATCACGATTACTACCAGGATTACTCTCAATTTCCTTAGTTCTGATAGTTTGCATCGATAATGGCGATTCTATTATCCTTTCAAACGGGTTTGCTTTTATTACCACTTCATCGAGCGCTTCGTTAGATGGTTCTAAATTAATTTCAATGAATGGTATATTATTATTACTGAGTAATACATCCTGACTAGTCGCTGGTTTATATCCGATAAAGGATACCTGAAGTGTAATATAACCCGGCTCTATTCCAGAAATAATAAATTCACCATCCTCATTACTAGTTGCTCCAATTTGAGTCCCTGATACAATAACATTTGCAAATGCAACGGGCTCGTTATTAGTAATATCAGTGATTTTACCATGAACCTCACCAGTTTGAGATACTACATGTAATGTACTAAAGATGAGTAATATGGATATTATTATATGATTTTTCATTTTTATAATCTATAAATAGATAATAGCAGTATTTTAAAATAATGTGATTAGTATATTATAAAACATTACTGATTTGTTAGCATTCATTTAGTTAAATACGTTTTTGAATTATAGCGCAAAAATATACCTTTCATGCATTATATATTGTATTGCTAATTATTTAAGAAATATTTAACTATTTGGAAAATATTGATTTGCAAAAGAAATACTGGTTAATAATAAAACTGCGTCTGGCAGATTTTCAATATCTGTTAATTAACAGTTTTGTTGACATCTTTTTCCTCGTAGATATCTGAAACACCACCAGATACAATGAATTTCATTACTACTGCCGGATTAATATCAATCGGCCTAACCTGGTTTTTAGGAACAATAAACAATTCACCCGAAAAATTATAGGAATGAGGGAAATACACAGCAACCTTTTCCTTTTCATCGAGTTTACTCAAATCTTCTGCCGTTAGGAATCCCAATTTTTCCAGATTTGATACTGGGTTCACTAATACAATTACAGGTTTATTAAATTTCCTTTCTTTACCTACAAATGCTGAAAAAAGGTCATTCATTGCTGAATAAATTAGCTTCAACAATGGAGTTTTATCAAGAAAGCGATTAAATAGTATTTTGATTGGATGGGCAATAATACTTCGGCCAATAATACCCACCAATACAAGAAAACAGAAAATGACAACAAGTCCCAATCCGGGAATATCCACTTTAAGGAACTTTTCCAGGATATCATCCAATAAATTATCTAAATAACTGAATGTTATATAGATAATGTATGCTGTAATTCCAAAGGGTGCTATATAAAGTAACCCTTGCAGGAAATAATTTATTATTTTTTTCATAGTGTAAAGTTAGCTGAAATAAAAGTCTGTTGAAATTTTTTGTTCTTTTAATTCAATAGTTTGTTGTTGCAAATAATGCACTCTAATCATGCAGTAGAAATTTGGGAGCCTTACGATAATTTGTATTACTCTCAAATCCATAAGCAATTTCCAATAATATGAGTTCGCTCCATGCTCTTCCGAAAAATGAAATACCAACCGGTAACTCATCAATAAATCCCATTGGAACTGTAATATTTGGATAACCTGAAATTGCTGCCGGGGAAGAACTTCCAAGCATATAGCTATCACCATTTATATGATCTGTTTTCCAGGCTGGGCTTCCGGTTGGTGCAATAATAGCATCCAGATTATTGTCATTCATTACTTTATCAATTCCATTTTCTCTTACTCCAATAAGCATTTGTTCCAATGCATTTTTATATTCTTCAGATTCCAAACTACCTTTTTCCTGTGCCATTTCAAGATATTTCTGATTATAGAATTCCATTTCAACAGGATTGTTTCTATTAAACTCTATGAGTTCCTCCAAACTCTTTATAGATGCATTACTTCCCAATGACTTAAAGTAATTATTAAGTCCGTCCTTATATTCAAACAACATGATTTCAAATGAATAATCTTCTACCTTCGGATCATATAGTTTATCTATTTCAATCACTTCAGCTCCCAGGCTTTTTATAACTTCTACCGCTTCATTCATCAATTCATCAACCTTATAGTTTATCCCATAAGGTTTAGTATATAAACCTATTCTTTTGCCTTCAAGTCCATTATTTTTCAGAAACTGAGTATAATCAGAATAAGTATTACCTATGCTCTCAATGGACTTGCTATCAGATGAATCAACACCGACCATTATTCCCAAACACAATGCAGCATCATAAAGGGTTCGAGCCATGGGTCCGGGTGTATCTTGTGTGAATGAAATAGGAATAATACCTGACCGGCTAATTAATCCAACAGTAGGTTTTATACCAACAATACCATTATTGGTTGATGGGCAAACTATAGAACCATTTGTCTCCGTTCCTATTGCCAATACTGTAAGATTAGCTGAAACTGCTACTCCTGAACCAGAACTAGACCCACAGGGGTTACGATCTAGTACATAAGGGTTTAATGTCTGTCCGCCTACCCCACTCCATCCACTTGATGACATCTCACCTCGGAAATTTGCCCACTCACTTAAGTTTGCCTTGCCAAGTATAATTGCTCCGGCATCTCTTAACTTTGTAACTAAATAGCTATCCTTTAGTGGATGCGACCCCTTTAAAGCTAATGATCCGGCAGTGGTTTCCATATTATCACGAGTATCGATATTATCCTTCAATAGTACCGGTATACCATGAAGTGGACCTCTGATTTTGCCATTTTTCATTTCAATATCAAGCAGACGAGCAATTTCCAAAGCATCAGGATTAATCTGAATTACCGAATTGAGAGTGGGCCCGTTTTCATCAATTGTGTTTATTCTATTTATGTATGCAGTGACAAGGTCTGTTATTGTATATTCGTCAGTGTCATAGCTTTCCCTAATATCCGAAATAGTTATCTCTTCAAGTAGTATATCAACACTTTCTGAAGGTTCATGATTAGAGCTTTCACAAGAAGTAAATATTAAAATTATCAGAGAGATAAAAATGCTAACATGTAATTTACCTTTAAAAACGGATTTCACTATTCTATTATAATTCATAACAATTGTATTAAATCATTCCTTTAAGCAGTTTTTCTATATCCATTGCTTTTTTCTTTTTGCCAAAAGCAAGGTTGTGTCGTTCAGTATTTGAGGCAAATGCCCATGTTGCGGCCTTAGCATTTTTAGTTTGCTTTAATGTCTTCAGCATTTTGCGATACACTGTTTTCGCATCCCACATGGTACTCCAACACTCGTCCATTGCAACCATTAATTCATCAGAAGTCATTTTTATTGGTTTATGACTAACTTCATGAAAATGATAACGTTCCCAATCCTTTGGAAAGTTAGTATAAAGTAACCTATCCTCTTTTTCCAATCTCTTAAACAAACTTGTCCCCGGTAACGGAGTCACAATTGTTGCCTGCATAGCATCAATACCTGAATCGATTGCGAACCTTGCTCGATTTTGGATATCCTCCTTAGAATCACTATCTAAACCAAAAACAAGTGCTCCCAGAACACTTATTCCATGTTTGTGAATTTTTTGAAATGCTTCTTCATAATGATCGATGCCAATTTTGATATTCATTTTTTTATTGGTCTCCTGAAGTTGATCTATTTTTTCCGATTCAATTCCAATTAGGATCATTCTACAACCACTTTCTGCAGCATACTTCAACACCTCTTCATTATCAGCAATATTTAACGAAGCCTGACAATACCAGTCCTTTTTTATACCTCTGTTAATCATTCCTTTAAAAAGCTCCACAGCTCTTTCGGCAGATTGCTTTGTATACCCAATTAAATTATCATCAATAATAAAGAGTTTATCATTTTCAATCGTTTCAATTTCATCCAATACTTCGTTAACCGGACGCTGGCGATATTTACTCCCATTAAAGGTATGTACCGAACAAAAATCACAACTCATTGGGCAGCCACGTGTTGTTTGAATGTTAGCGTATGAGTAACTTTTGTGAAATAGATCTCTCCTTGGAGTAGCACTATGGTTCAATTCACTTAACTCACCATAATACCTCTTTTTCAATCTGTTATTCGTGAAATCATCAATTACAGTATTCCAGACTCCCTCAGCTTCACCAATAACAACTGTATCAGCATATTGTTCGGCTTCATCAACCATCATGGATACGTGAATACCACCTAATATTACTTTAATTCCCTTTTTACGATAAATATCAGCAATTTCATAAGCTCTGTAAGCAGCAGATGTTAGTACAGTTATACCTACAAGATCTGCATCACGGTATTCAAATGCATCGAAATTTTCATCGATTAGTTCGATATCCCAATAATCTGGTGTTAATCCTGCAATCATTCCTAAGCCAAGTGGAGGTGATATACTTCGTGTATCAAATACCTCGTCCCTTTTCGATTGATTGAAGGGATTAATAAGTAGTAGTTTTTTGTTTTTCAGAGTAGTTAGTTTTAGTAAAATTTATAAAAATCAGAAGCTCTTAAATATCCTTGCCTGACTAACGCCAGGAGCTTTTAAATCAAGATCAAGAAAATGACCAAAAGGTGTTTGCGCACACTGATAATCAGCATTAATTAGCCTATATTCAACTTTATCAAATATCTCCTTTGTAAATTTAGGGTCGGCTTTTGTTTCAGCAAGATGTGCAAACGAATGGAGAATTATATTTCGAGTATCGTTTTTCTTTGCGGCCCATTTTATATTTTTTAGTAATTTATTTTCAACTCCTTTTGGGTCATCCTCATCTATCAACTCTCCATGTATAAAAGCAACCAGAGCTTCATTGTAAGTCTGTCCTTCAGTTACCTCAGGAAATTCTTCAAGAGTATGAATTGTAGGATTATAAGCGAATTTGGAACAATATATCAACAATAATTTCATAATAAGGTTTATTGTTTGCAATAATAGGAAAAAGTGGAATATCATGTTAGTCCCCAGCTACTCAATGTAAAAACTGTATTTTTGTGGCATTATAATGTTTACAATTAAATAGTTTAATAATAGGTTATTATGAAGTTTAGAGGAGTTATATTTGATTTGGATGGCACACTTGTAAATTCGATTGATGATCTAGCAGATTCAATGAATGTTGTTTTAAAAAGGCACAATTTTCCTATCCATGATAGAAATACTTATGAAGGATTTATAGGTCGAGGAATTAAAAACCTTGTTAAGAAATCATTACCGGAATCATATAGGGATGAGCAAAAATGCTTGAAATACTTTTATATGATGATGGATGAATATGGTAAAAACTGCACTAATAAGTCAAAACCATATAATGGAATTTCTGAATTGCTCCATAGACTTATTTCTAATAATATTAAGATAGCTGTACTTTCAAACAAAGCAGACAATCTCACAAAAAAAACGGTATTAACCTTATTACCTGACTGGGATTTTGAATTTATTGTCGGATTTACAACTGAAGAAAACAGGAAACCCAACCCATTGGTTGCTTTGCAGATCAGTAAAGGTATGGGGATCGATCCCTGTGACATAGCTTTTGTTGGCGATTCAGGCATTGATATGCAAACGGCCAATAATGCCGGAATGTACTCTGTAGGTGTACTTTGGGGTTTCCGGTCAGAAGAAGAACTAGTTTCTAACGGAGCAAAGCATTTGATTAGTCATCCACTTGAACTAATGGAATTTTATAGTCTTTAATTGATAGTGGATTGAATAAATCACAATGCAAAATCTAGTAATAACTCTAATCTTCCTTTACTTTACGATTTTTCTTTTTATCTGAAATTACCTTTTTACTAACTAAACGCCTTTCAACTGATGATTTAGTCGGTTTAGTGGGTGTTCTCTTTTTAACCGGCCTTAATGCATTTATAATTAACTCAATAAATCTTTCGATTGCGATTTCTTTGTTTTTCAATTGACTACGAGTTCTGTTACTTTTAATGGTGAGTACTCCTTCGCTTGTGATCCTATTTTTTAATTTATGAAAAATAATCGTCTTTTGATCCTCACTAAGTGTTTCTGATTTCGCAATATCAAATAACAATTCAACTTGAGTAGAAACCTTGTTTACACTTTGCCCACCCGGCCCACCACTCCTGCTGAATCTAAAATTAGCTTCTGAAATAAGCTTTTCATACATAGGTCAAAAGTAATGGTTTTAAAGATAAAAATGAACTGAATTGTAAAATTGCCTAAATTTGCAATGTATATAACATCAACCAAAAATGCCAGCACCTTTAGCCGAATTGCTTCGACCACAAACACTTGAAGACTACTTAGGTCAGCAACATTTAGTTGGCAAAAATGCAATACTACGAAGAAGTATAGAATCGGGGAATATACCTTCGATGATACTTTGGGGGCCTCCGGGTGTTGGAAAAACAACTTTGGCAAATGTTATTTCTAATACTCTAAATAAGGAGTTTTATACACTTAGCGCTGTTAGTTCGGGAGTTAAGGATGTACGCAATGTAATTAATCAGGCAGCAATGTTTCATGGTAATGTTATTCTTTTTATAGATGAGATTCACCGTTTTAGCAAATCGCAACAGGACTCATTATTAGGAGCAGTTGAGAAAGGTATTATTACACTAATTGGGGCGACTACAGAAAATCCATCATTCGAGGTTATTTCCCCATTATTATCACGTTGTCAGGTATATATACTACAAAGTCTGGAAGCAGTCGATCTTCGAAATTTACTAAAAAATGGAATTAAACTTCTAAAAACCAAATTTGATATTGAGATTGAGATTAAGGAAGACGAAGCATTATTGGGAATATCAGGTGGAGATGCCCGCAAACTATATAACGCTCTGGAGTTAGTTGTTTATCAAGAAAAAACTTCGAAAAAGAAAATCAAAATAACAAACGAGCTGGTAAAAACCATAATTCAGGAAAACCTGGCAATATATGATAAGCAAGGTGAAATGCATTATGATATAATATCAGCTTTTATAAAATCGATGAGAGGTAGCGATCCGAATGCTGCAGTTTATTGGCTTGCAAGGATGGTTGAGGGAGGTGAAGATCCAAAGTTTATTGCAAGACGTATGTTAATACTTGCATCGGAAGATATTGGAAACGCAAATCCTAACGCTCTATTACTTGCTAATACATGCATGGATGCAATTAACAAGATTGGTTGGCCTGAAGGAAGGATAATTCTTTCACAAACAGCAATATATCTTGCAAATTCGCCCAAAAGCAACTCTTCATATGTTGCCATAAAAGATGCACAATCACTGGTGCAAAAAACAGGAAACCTTGCAGTTCCATTACATCTTAGGAATGCTCCAACAAAACTAATGAAGGATATTGGATATGGTAAGGATTACCAATATTCGCATCAATACGAGGGTAATTTCATTGATCAGGAATTTCTACCAGATGATATTAGTGGAACTAAGTTTTACGAACCAGGCAATAATACTCATGAAATTAAGGATCGTAAAAATCTGAAGGATAGATGGAATAGCAAGTATGACTATTAAATTTCAAACAACTATATCATTATGGATAAAATAACACAAAGCATAATTGATCATTCATTTGAATATGCAAAAGACCTATTAGAGGATACCGGGCAATGCTACCCCTTTGGTGCATTTGTTGATAAAGATGAAGTTGTTCATCCCCTTGAGTTTGAAATTACCGACAAAAAGAATATTCCAAATAATGAGTCAGTAATATGGTCGTTACAAAAGTATTGTGAAAATGAGATGGCAGAAGGAAATATTATAGCATATGGTTTAACATATGAAGCTGATGTTCAACTTGAAGAGGGTGCAAAAAGTATTGAAACCATTGCCATTGATATAACAAACAAAGAAGCCGAAACTACTCCTATTCACTATTTTCCATATCAGATAATTAATGAAGGAAATGTTAAGTTTGGAGAAACTTTTGCTGTTAAGAGAAATTAACCCTCTGTTGTAGCTAAGTGAATTTTTAATCCCTATAATAAGACCAAATCATTAGAGCTATACCGCACAATAGTGAGAAAATAGCTATTGAAAATGTTATTGTAAACCCAAATAATTCATAAAACACAACCCCCATCAATGGTGCAAAAATTGCTCTAACTCCTGTTAATGAAAGATGAAGCGATTGGTAAGTTCCCGATTCTTCCGGTTTACAGAAATATGCTGACCCAATATTCCATAATAATACCATGGTTGCAGCAAAAATTCCATGGAATAAGATGTAAAGAATAAGGGTATAATAAATTGTAATATCAAGAAATTCAAAGTATGCAGGGAAATATGAGGTCATCATCAAGAAGAAAATATAGATAACAATAGAGGAATAAGTTATAGCAGCAAACTTTCGGGGATCAATATTACTAATTAGCCTACCGAAAAAAGGTAATAGTATAATTGCCAATATATTATATGCATTTCTATAAAACGCTACGCTTGCATAATTTAGATTTAGTGCTTCGTAAAAATAAATTGTAATTACCGTTACCGATATCATAAACGAAAAACCATAGAACATAAAACCTATTTCAAAATGACGATAGGGTGTATTATTCCGAAGTATTTGGTGCATATCTTTAATAGAGTCTTTAACCGACTGAATAACTGACTTCTTCAATAATATTACTTCATCTTTTGGATAATAAATATTTGACAAAACAAAAACCGATGATATACCAAGTAGAGCAGCAATGGGGATTATATATACAAATGCAAAATTGTTATAATCAAGTATATAACCATAGGCAAATGTTACAATAAGCATTACAATCTTATTAACGCTGGTTGAATAACTGTATAATTTACCGAAATTTTGATGGCGATAGTTTACCTTAAGCAGATAATTAATATTGGGATTGATAAAAATATTTCCTGAGAAATAAATTAAAAATAGAAAAAGAAATATGTAATGATAATAAGGGTGTGCTATCAGATCATCTGTATTTGTTGGAAAGAAGAACAATGCCAGTAGTGGCAATCTGCTAAAAATAGCTGCAAGCCTTAGAAGTTTTTTTCTATTTCTTATTCTCTTCAAAAACTCATTAATCACTATCAGAAATAGAAATACCAGCATACTAAACTGAAACAAAAAACTAAGCTGATAATTTGTACCATTTAAACTCTTAAGGAAAACAAACTCGTTTAGTGCTAGTATTCCAAGTACAACGCCTTCAATTATCATATAAAATGTATGAAGCCTAAAGGTTCTATTTTCAGTTCTGTTTAAGTTTAGTTTTTTTATTAAATTGGTCATTAATGCACTTAATACAATGAAAAAATAATTGGCAAATTTACTTTACATTCTTGATATTTTTTCAAAAGAAGCAGTAAGTTTGCCTCCATGAATTTAATATCATCATTAGTAACACGCTTTTTCATTTTGTTATTCCGGTTAGTACCATTCTGGTTACTTTATATTTTTGCTGATTTCTTTTATTTTATTACCTACAAGGTACTAAAATATCGACTTGATGTTGTAAGAGATAATCTAAAAAAATGCTTTCCTGAAAAGAGTCCTGAGGAGTTAAAAAGAATTGAAAAATTATCGTATAAAAACCTTTCCCAAATTACTGTGGAAAGTTTAAAAGCTTTTACCATGAGTGAGAAGCAAATTTACGCACGGCATAAGGTAATTAATGAAGATGAAATTCGTCATATTTATGAAAACCATGGAGGTATAATTGCACTACCAAACCATTATGGTAACTGGGAGTGGGGTGCTTTGTCTTGTATGCAATTACAGTGGCCCGGTATAGCTCTATACAAACCACTTAGTAATAAATATCTTAATAATTACATTAAAACAAATCGATCAAGGTTGGGAACCGAGTTAGTTTCAATATATGAAACAGCTCGTTGTTTTGTATTGAATAAAGATAAAAAGAAGAACTATGTTATGGCTTCCGATCAAAGTCCATCAAACCTTAAAAAATCACACTGGATAAATTTTCTCGGTCGGGATACGGCATTTTTACATGGTCCCGAACTATATGCCAAAAAATATAATTATCCCGCTGTTTTTGTTGATATACAGCGAGTTAAGCGCGGATACTATGAACTCGAACTAACAATTCTTGCAGATGAACCTCAGAAACTTAAAGATGGTGAAATAACTAAACGGCTTGCAATTAAGTTGGAAGAAGTTATTAGAAAAAAACCTGAAAACTGGCTTTGGTCGCACAAGCGGTGGAAGCTTAAAAGAGAACCTCAGTAGTGCAAATAATTCTACTTATAAATTAGGAATACAGTTGGTTTTTTGTGGAAATCGAGTTTAATTTTCTTCCACATTGAAATTGGCATTGTTTGAATTGATTCAGACGGAAGTGTTAGTTCAGTTGCTATGCATAATTGAGTACGCGGAGAACACGTATTCAGTATTGAACTCAACATCTGATTATTACGATATGGGGTTTCAATAAATATCTGCGTTTGATCTAATCTAACGGCATTCATTTCAATTTCCTTAAGTTTTTTACTAAGCTGTTGTTTATCAACAGGAAGATACCCATGGAAAGTAAAATTCTGCCCATTAAATCCAGAAGCCATCAGTGATAATATTATTGAATTTGGACCAACAAGTGGTATCACTTGTATTCCTCTTTCCTGTGCAATTTTTACGACAACTGATCCGGGGTCGGCAATACAAGGTGTTCCTGCTTCGGATATTAAACCAACTGACTTGCCATAGTATGTACAATCAAGATAGGAATCAATTTCAGAACTATCAGTATGCTTATTAAGCTCTTTGAATTCCAGTTCATCTATTTTTACAGGATGGTTTAAACTACTCAAGAATCTTCGGGCAGTTCTTACCTGCTCAACAACAAAAACATTTAATCCGTAAATTATTTGTGTGTTGTATGAAGGTAACACGCGCTCATTTGTCTCGAATGAGCCCAGGGCTGTGGGTATCAGAAAAAGTTTACCAAGTTTATCATTGCTCATAACTAGAAAGATATTTTGGCAAGATCAACATTTCCTCCGGAAATAATTATACCAACATTTTTATTTCGTACATCCACTCTATCTTCAATAAGGGCTGCCAAAGGTACTGCAGATGAAGGTTCAATTACAATTTTCATCCTTTCATATATTAATCTCATTGCCTCAACAATAGCATCTTCACTAACAGTTACAATATCGTCAACGTATTCCTGAATAATTGGAAAATTTCGTTTACCCAATGAAGTCAATAATCCATCTGCAATTGTAAGTGGGTTAACACTGGGAATTATACTACCTGCTTTCATTGATCGATAGGCATCATCAGCTCCTTTAGGTTCGCATGCAATAACCTTAATATTATTCCCAAAAAAATATGCAGCAAGTGCTGTTCCGCTGATTAAACCACCACCACCTACTGGACATAATATAATATCAAGATTTTGAATACTTTGGCATAACTCGAGAGTTGCAGTCCCCTGCCCTGCTATGATATCATAATTATCGTATGGATGAATTTCAAATGCACCAGTATTACTAATAACTTTTTTAATTGTTTCTTCACGTGCTGCTAATGTGGGCTTACAGAATGTGATTTTACCGCCATAATCTCGTACTGCTTCTACCTTAACTTTTGGCGCATTTTCGGGCATCACTATATAAGAAGGTATATTTAATATACTCGCTGCCCTTGCCAATGCTTGTGCAAAATTACCCGATGAATGTGTTGCAACTCCTGTGCTCGAATTTGTTTCGGACAAAGAAAGAATTGCGTTTACTGCACCTCTTGACTTAAAGGAACCAGCTTTTTGAAAATTCTCACATTTGAAATAAAGATTAGCCCCAAACCTGGCATTCAGAAGAGTTGAAGTAAGAATTTGGGTTTTGTGAGTATAAGGTCTTATCCGATTGTAAGCATCTTCAATATCAACCTTATTGGGGATAGTGCTTAACACCTGGTAGTACTTGTTTATTTATTATTTTTAATTATGATATCTGTTATTTTATCAATAATTTCAATAACATCATCGATACTATATATACCACTATGAATTGGATCAGGAAGAACTTTATTACTACCGGGTTCAATAATATTCATCATATAATCAATCTTTGCTTTGTCCTCTTTATTTCGTGCAAGGTATTTAACATCACGAATATTTCTTGTATCCATACAATAAATATGATCGAAACGATCAAAGTCTCTTTTTTCAAATATTCTGGAAAAACCTTTGAGTTCCAAGTTATATTTTTTTGCAGCTTCAATGGCTCGTGGATCAGGAGGATCATTGATAGTGGTAGGAGAAAAGCCTGCAGATTCGACTAACCCTTCAATATTATTTTCTTCAAATTTCTTTTTTAATAAAGCTTCTGCGATTGGAGATCGACAAATATTACCATTACAAATAAAAAGGACATTCATTTTATATAATATTATTTTGGTGTTAAAGGTAAACTATTTTCGATAAAAACGCAAATTAGAGTAGAACATAATCTGTTGCATTTATACCATTAGTTCGATACTATAATTTCAATTTCTTGTCTATGTCATCAACATAAACTCTAAATTGTTTATCAGTTTCAATAAGATTATTAACTGTTCTACACGCATGAAGCACTGTGGCATGGTCTTTATTACCACAATGCAAACCTATTGTTGCCAATGAGCTTTTGGTATGTAATTTTGAGAAGTACATGGCAAGTTGACGCGCCTGTACTATTTCTCTTTTTCTGGTTTTTGAGTTCAGAACGTCAAGAGGAACGCTAAAATAATCGCAAACAATTTTTTGAATATAATCGATTGATATTTCTCTGGTTGTGCTTTTTACAAATTTATCAATCATCTGCCTTGCTAAATCCAGTGTTATTGCTTTTTTGTTGAGAGTTGATTGAGCTAATATGGAAATAAGTGCGCCTTCCATTTCTCTAATATTTGTAGTAATACTATAGGCCAAATATTCAATTACTTCATAAGGCATTTCGATACCATCCTTATATAACTTCTTTTTTAATATTGCCATTCTGGTATCAAGATCTGGCATTTGAAGGTCGGCAGCAAGTCCCCATTTAAATCGTGAAAGCAGCCTTGGCTCCATTCCTTTTAATTCAACAGGTGGTTTGTCGGAGGTAAGAACCAGTTGTTTGTTATTCTGGTGAAGATGATTAAATATGTGGAAAAATACATCTTGAGTTTTTTCCTTGCCGGCAATAAATTGAATATCATCAATAATAAGCACATCAATCATTTGATAGAAGTGAACAAAATCATTTTGATTATTATTTCGTACCGAGTCGATATATTGATTAATAAATTGATCAGTTTTAACGTAAAGAACTATTTTTTCAGGGTAATTCTTTTTTACCTGCAGTCCAATAGCATGGGCAAGGTGAGTTTTTCCAAGTCCAACATTACTGTACAATAAAAGTGGGTTAAATGCTGTTTTACCTGGATTTTCAGCTATTGCCCATCCTGCTGATCGTGCCAGACGGTTACATTCACCTTCAATAAAATTATCAAAAGAATATGTATCAACTAATTGTGATTCAACTTTTAATTTTTTTAACCCAGGGATAATAAATGGATTTGGTATTTCCCTGGTTCTACCTCTGTTTAGATCAAGTGGCATAGAAACCTGATTATTTTGTGTGGCCTTGCTATCCGTAGCAGGATACTTTACAGCATATGGTTTTGATTTATCATAATTATTATCAATTATCACGCTGTATTCAAGTGTGGCAATTGGTCCAATTATCATACGTATAGTCTTTCGTAACAAACTAATGTAATGCTCTTCTAACCATTCATAAAAAAATTGGCTGGGCACCTGAATTGTAAGCACATCATTCTCCAAATTAATTGGTGTTATAGGAGTGAACCAAGTATTATAACTCTGTGGGGGAATATTGTCCTTAATTACGACTAAACATTTTTCCCAAATTTCAACATGCTTCTTCTTCATACTTTGAGTAGAGTTTTCTCGAAATAAATATCATTTTTGTTAGCAGAAACCTAAATCACTACAAATCAACATACTTATAATTATTGACTCAATTAATTTTAGGAAAAACAAATATCAGTTAAAAATTCTGAATAAAAAACATGAAAAACACTTGACTTTTTAGTTTTATTGTTTTAAATGTGTACAATTAAAATAATTAGTATATACTTGTTTTTCAACTATGTTATAGATACACCTCTGATTTTTTCAAACTTATTTATGATAATTTTTTTTTTATTTTTTTTTAATTCAATATTAATTTTGCAATTTGTATCAAAATCCTGATCAATAATTCTTATTTTTTCATCTTTTATCACTTTCATAACCAGATTCATCAACGGGTATTCAAAACGTAATTCTACTTCACTTGTAATGAATTTTTTAACTATTTTATTGTTTTCGATTGCATCACGAGTGGCAGATTTATAAGCCAGTATTAAACCACTTACTCCTAATTTAGTCCCTCCAAAATATCTAACAACTATTATAAGGGTATTTGTTAGTTCAAAAGATAAAAGTTGATTTAATATTGGTTTACCAGCGGTACCCGATGGTTCGCCATCATCACTACTTCTTGACTGCTCATTTTCGGGATTAATTCGATAAGCATAACAATGGTGCCTTGCATCGAAATACTTCGTTTTAATATTTGCTCTTGCTTCGTTAATATCATCCTCAGTTTCAACATGAAATGCTATAGCAATAAATTTACTTCCCTTCTCTTTGTAATAACCTTCACTTTCTCTGACAATAGTTTTATAATTATTAATCTCCATAAAGTAGCCATCCTTAATTTAATAATATATCAATACAAAACTAATAAAACTATATCGTGTTTTACAGTTTAACTAGGTTTTAAGAAATAATTATTAATGACACTCCCCGCCGCAAGTAGACGGCGTATCAGTTTAGGAATCATTTTTTAATTTCGCCACAAGTGGCGGGGAATAAGACCCATGAGATCCTTCGACAACGCTCAGGATTAGTTCGGCTAATTAATTTTGTTTCACAAAATCAAAGTCTCACTGATTTTAAACTAGTTATTGTTATAAGTGTAGAAAAGAACTAAAAAACACTAATTTTGTTCACCGAATAACCATCATATGTTGAATGAATTTCAAATTGACATAAAATTGCCTAACTCTATGAAAACAAATCTTTTACTATCACTACTTGTTGTTCTGTACTCCTTTTCGGTTACTGCTCAATACAAGGAAAAATCTCAAATATACTATAGTAGATATGAAGGGTTGGCTGATAGCAATATTAAGGTTACTGCAAATATAGTTAGACTATTTAATAATATATCAGGTAATTATCATTACCAACAAACCTCTGAAATTGATACGTTGAATTTTAATAATACTATTACAACAACAGGTGATGTTGTTGATGAGATAGTAAACCTCAAAGAATACGGACACGGTGAAAATGCACTTTCTGGTACAATAAATCCAAATTCATTTATTGGAATGTGGTATTCTCCCATATATGGTGAAATTCCTTTTAGTCTGATTGAGAACTATCCGAAAGGGACAATGCCCTTTGATGTGCTTTATCTCCATTCAGAAAACAAGTTAAATCATGACAGCACCAACGCTCCGGTTGCCGAAATAGAATTAACACTAATTTATCCTATAACAAATAGCAATAATATAGTTGGTGATACAATAAAACATATAATAGCCAATGGCTTTTTTGGGACTAATTTTTATGATAAGAATCCTGATTCAATGCTTGTCCATTTTGAAAATGAATATTATACTAACTATAAGGATCAGAATGCCGGACGACCTAATAATGGTGCATCATTT
>CALDOI010000223.1 GCA_937912115.1 uncultured Bacteroidota bacterium
CTGGCATTTCTTGCTGTGGAAAATGGCAAAACCGATGTAAAACAAGATTGGTATGCTGAAAAACTCGAAGCTGCACAACTGAGTCAGAAGGCGGCTGATTATTTAAAAAGCGTTAGACTGGAGAGAAGTGTTTTTATTGATGATGTAAACGATCCAAATCAAACAGCTTTAATTGGGCAGGAATTTTCATTAATAACTACCGATCGTGGTTACATCGAGGCGAAACTCTCATCAACAAACCCAAATTTTGCGGCAATAATTGTACAATTATTAAAAGATGCTGGAGTTGAGGAAAATGATAATGTTGCTGTTGCAATGACCGGTTCATTTCCCGGTTTAAATATTGCTACAATGGCTGCTCTTGAAACTTTGAAAATAAAACCAATAATTATCACTTCGGTAGGGTCTTCAAACTGGGGTGCCAACGATCCTTATTTTACATGGTTGGATATGGAACATGAATTAGTTAGTTCAAATATTTTTCACCATAGTTCAGTTGCTGCATCCATCGGTGGGGGAGCCGACATTGGTCGTGGATTAAGTCCGGAAGGCCGTAACCTGATTATTAAGGCAATCGAACGAAATCAAATAGAAACTATAAATGAGGAACATCTGGAAAATAGTATTGCCAAACGAATGGAAATTTATAACACAAAAAAAGATGGGAAGCCAATTGCAGCATTTATAAATATTGGGGGTGGAATTGCCAGTTTGGGGAATTCAATAAATGGTAAACTCATACTTCCCGGTCTTACACCTTTTATTCCAAAAGGAAATTTTCCGGTTGAGGGTGTAATGATTCAAATGGGACAGCAAAAAATTCCGGTAATTCATCTTCTGAATATAAGCCATCTACTTGCTAAATACGGACTACCTACCAGCCCGGTCCCCCTTCCCGAACCCGGAGTGGGTGAAATATTTGTCCAAAAAAAATACAGCATGGTGGTTACATCCGTGGCAACATTGTTTTTAATAATTGTTATACTCATTGTTTATTTTAGCGAACGTAAACACTACAAACTTGGCACTGATGTTGTCCCCACACTTAAAGGTAGAATTGCGCTTGATAGTGATTCTGAAAATATTTTATTGTAATAGAATTAAAAAAGCAGGTTGCAAATAATTATTGCATAAATATATATAAATGAAGAAGATTCAATTAATCTTGTTGTTAATTATAGTGGTTGTTTATGGCGCGATGGCTCAATCTACCAAAAGAACACAGTATTTGAAACCAACAGTTTTTAAAAATAGAGTTTCAACCATTGTTTCAGGAAAAACAAGAAACTATTATTCACTAAATACCGACACGGCATCATCAATATCAATTCGTGGACCAGGTAGGTTACGGGTGCTTACTCGTGGACGGTTTCTTCCTGCAGAAGGTGATAAAATTAATTATGGAGTTTTATATTCAATTGATGGTGGTGATCAGTTAAAGTTTAATAAAAGCAAAGTCGAACGTTCCGAAAAAGCTAGATATGTTAACGACTCTCTGGGTGTTCCGGGTCAGCTTAAGGTTATGGAAATAGAATTAGGGCGTGGATCGCATACCATTGAATTTAAACTTCAGGAAAATGATGTTCCTGTTGCAGCACGGTATGTTTTTAAACATACTAAAGCAAAGAAACAGGCATGGGTAACTTTTTCTCCAGTAAAACCATCTGAACCAGTTGATTTAGTAACCCGTGAGCAGATTGTTAAATACTACAGATTCTCTATCCAAAAACCATTAAAAATCGAAATAAACGGCCCAACAGAATTACAAATATTAACACGCATCGAAAACCATTTTAATATGAAAGGGAGGATTCACTATCGTGTTCAGGTAAAAGAAAATGGTGAAGTTGTAAATACATATCAGCTAAGTAGTGTCCGATCGGAAGTAACGGGCTATAAAAATGATGAATCGCTTATTCCCGGTAAGGCTAGTACATTTGTGATTAATGTTCCCAAAGGAAATCACACTTATGAAATTGTACCATTGGATGAAGATAAGAACACATTATTGGGTCGCTTGTTATTGCCCAAAAAAGATATCGGAATAGTGAAATAGGAAGAATCAGGATTCTTCTTTAAGATGGCAGTTAATGTGCCTAAGGAGTAAATATTAAGACTTTTAATAATGAAATACAGCAAATTAAATAGTTATTTTTTTGTTCATAGTATAGGATTAATTCTACTATCAGTTATATTTTTTATGTCAGCAGGGGATGCCCTTGCTCAAAAAAAGGTAAAGAAAAAGAAAAAAGCAAAACCGTTTGAGCTAAAGGTTGGTCTGTCTTCAACTTACGATGATAATATATTAAAGTATTCTGATAAATACCTGGAACGATTTATGAATGGTGAAGATGAAGGGCGTTTTCATATTAAGACTTATGATGATTTAATAGTTAATCCATCACTGGAATTAGAATATACCTTTCGCATTTTTAAAAAATATAAGTCAGAGTTATCGGCAAGTTATAGCCCTAAGCTATATACGGTAAACAGTATTAAAAACTGGGATATTAGGAGTATTGAGTTTCGTCAATATTTTGCAAAGCGAGCCAATTTTAAAATCTCATACAGTTATATACCTTATTTTTATGTTCGTCATTTTAGGGATGACAATTGGATAAATGTTTATGGATATACTTCCGAAGCATTTCAGCCATATTCATTTTCGAAGGACAATTATGGAGGGTGGGTAGAGAATACCTTCTTTAAAAACACAAAAATCAGGTTTACTTTTTATTACTCTACTTATTATCATAATCAGCATTACACCGAATATGATAGTAAAAACTTTTTGTATGGAATTAAATTCTATCAGCCACTTCACCGCAAATTTAAAGTTGAATTAGCGTACCAGTTTATTACTTCAGATGCTAAGGGATATGATGCGTCCATAAGCACACCTGAAACAACTCTTGGCCCGGATGCAACTTATGTTGAAGATATTTTTAATCTGAGTGTAATATATTATTTGCCGAAGTTGAAAAAACGCAGTAACCACCTGGACATAAGCTTTGCATATATGAAAAGATTTTATTCTTCACAATATTCGGCATTGGTTGATCCACTACATGCTGGGCGAGTTGATAATAATTATCGCCTGTATTTTACCTATAAAATCAGTTTATCAAGTTCGTTTAAACTGTATGCATACTACAATTGGCTAATGCGGGATTCGCATACAAAAGCTAAAATTAATAGTAGTTATGTGTCAGATGAAAAAGATTATAATCAAAATCAGGTTGGGTTAAAAGTGATGTATAATTTTAAGTTTTAATATAATTAAGGAAGCACTTTATTTATCTGCAAATAAAAAATCGAAAAATAAATAATAAGTATAAAAAATGAAAAATTTAAAATTGTTTATCTTGTTGATGATTAGCATAAATTTATCTACAAGTTGTGGAAAACCAACAACACCGGAAGATGTTGTGCCGGAAGATAATTCGGGTGGGTATAAAATTGTTAGCCGGTTTCAAGTAAACGGTTATGCTCAGGATGTTGTAAAAAAGGATGATTTAGCCTACATAGCACAAGGCGAAGGGGGTTTAATGATAGTAAACATTGCCGACCCCACTAATCCACAAAGTATTGCTTCGGTTAGTGAGGGAGTTAGGGGATATTCAAGCAATATTGCAATAAAAGACAGTGTAGTATATATAGCAGCCGGATCATTTGGTGTAACAGTAGTTAATGTTGCAGATTCCGAAAAACCGGAAGTAACAGCCTCTAATTTATCGATGAAACCAGCAAAAAGCTTACATGTTATGGGTGATTATTTATTTACAGCCATAAGTGAGCAGGGAGTGAAAATTGCTAGTATTAGTTATGCTACCCAACCCGATCCTCGGTCGGGAATATCAACTTCTGGGTATGCCCATGGCATTGCCAACACTGCCGACAGCAATTATTTATTGGTTGCTTGTGGTGAAATGGGATTATCCATTTTCAATATTTCATTTTTTGATGATGGATTTGGAAATTATCCACTTATCGGTTGGTGTGAT
Source organism: uncultured Bacteroidota bacterium (assembly GCA_937912115.1). Taxonomy (GTDB): domain Bacteria; phylum Bacteroidota; class Bacteroidia; order Bacteroidales; family F082. The sequence goes on from CALDOI010000223.1 coordinate 4,005, forward strand.
ACTCCCGGTTATGCAGAATCTGTAACAGTAATGAATGATAAGTCGATTGCCTTTTTGGCCTGTGGTACAGCCGGGTTGCAAATTATTGACTTTTCCGACTCCACAAATGTTCATATCGTGGGTAGTTACGATGGGAGCGGTTATGCTAAAGAATTGATATATAACAATAACCGAATATATATGACTACCGAAACCGCTGGATTTCAGGCTATAGATGTGAGCGATTTTACCAATCCAACATTAATTGGTAGCATTGATACAGAATTTGCACTGGGTTTGGAAATGGATGATAATTATATTTATGTAGCAGATGAAGATGAGGGGTTGATTATTATTTCCAAACCAGATTAAATTAATCATTTGCATCAAATGAAAAAAATATAATGAATAATATACCCGAAGGAAAACAGCGTTTTGGTTTTGTCGACCAGTTTCGTGGTTTTGTTGGCGTGCTAATGCTTGTGGGTCATAGTTCCTATTATTTCAATTCCATTTGGAATGACTTGGATCCATTCGATCCACTCTTCTCTTCATGGGGTCAGTTTGCCCTTAGATATATGGGATACCTTTGTGCACCGGGGTTTTTAATGATGGCAGGAGCAATGGTTTGGTGGTCGTACCATCGGCGGGTAGAAAAAGGCACTTCAGATATGAAAGCTCGCTGGCACATAATCCAGCGGGGTATTTTTCTAATAATACTTCAAATGATATTTGTAAACTCTTCCTGGGGAGGTTTTAAGGTGTTCCAGCCCTGGCATTTGGGAATTATTGCTTCCATTGGTACTGCGATGATACTTCTAACTTTGATAATTAAAATGAAGTGGCAGGTTCAGTTGTTAATTGCAATTACTATCTTGGTGATACATCCCTTTTTATTAATGATACCCTATGATAAGGAGGTTATTTGGAGTAGCGTATTGATGCAAACTTTTATAGATGCAGGTGAGTTTAATAAATATCCCGTATTGCCATGGTTTGCCCTTGCAATTCTGGGGTCGGTTATGGCTACGGGATGGTTAAGGGAATGGAGTACATATAATAAGCGGATTTATATGAGTTTCGCAATTGCGGCAATTGCATCTTTGTTTGCAATTGTCATACGAATTGGCCGTGGATGGGGTAATATTTTTACTTACTCTGATTTTGGCTCCTATTCATTTTTTCTCGATCAAAAATATCCACCAAGTTTATATATCAGCTTATTATCGTTTGCTGCTGTTGTTGCTTTAGTAGGATGTTTTATTGTCATCGGAAAAGTAGCACCTAAACTTTTGGAAATCTTCAGTATCCCCGGTAAAGTGCCATTGTTTTTCTATATAACACATCTGGCAATATTGGGAATAGTGGTGAAGAGATTCGGACTGTTTTATCGTGAAGGGGGAGTAATAACTTCTCTTGTAGGAGCTGCCATTATGCTTGTAATAATGTTGCCATTGTGCCTTTGGTTTTATAAAGTAAAACGCAGCAGTAATAATTATATCATTAGTTTGATGTAAACCATGAAGGAATGAATAAGATTAATCACATTATTATATCAATATTGTATTTACCCTTTCTGGTTTTGGTTTTTTCATCGTGTAGTAGCCGAAATAATATTCCAATACTTAACTCCGATTCAACTCTTATCTATACACCAAAAAACACAAGTGATGTATCAGTAAATATCAAGCTTTTTAGGAAAAGGGGGAGCAAGTCGGGCAAATTAATTGATGAAGGAACGGTATTTACAATTAAGGGAAACAGAAATGTAAGAGCCATGGTGGATATTGAAAAACCCAATTCTAATATTGAGAGGGAACTAATGTTTCACATTGATTGGATCGACTCACATGGCAAATCTGTATACAGGAAACAAGTTAATGTATTACCCGATGATTCATTGTCATTTTTAACCAGCTCCATTTCCATATCGCCAGATAAGCGACTTCCGGGGAAATATATTATACGAATTTACCTTTTCAGAGAATTAATTGCCGAGAAGAAATTTGAACTTATTGAAAAAACATTTTGATATCTAAGTGGTATTGGCTAATGCTCCACAATTATATTTTTGTTGTCATCCACGTTATATTCGGGTTGAATATTGAAATGATGAATTTCATATTCATCAAGAACATCCTCTATATTCAATAATATACTTTGGAATTCGGTTATTTTAATGTCTTTTTTAAGATCGATGTGTGCTTCAAAAAACAATTCCTTATCATTTAATTGCCACAAATGAACATGATGTATGTTTTCAATTCCACCAATAACACATACTTTATCACAAACATTTTGTATATCAATTTCTTTTGGGGTAAACTGCATAAGTATTTTAATGGATTCGATAAGAAGTTTATAACTTGAAAATATCAGATAAATAGCAATGGCAACTGATAATATGCTGTCGATACGGTATATGCCATAGTATTTCATTAAAAATCCACCAATCATAACAGCAATTGATGTTAGTACATCTGTAAATAAATGGAGATATGCAGATTTAATATTTAAACTGTTCCTGGAATCCTTGTGTAGAATTATTACGCTTATAAGGTTAAATATTATGCTCGCAATGGCAAAGTAAATAACGATATCGGAGTTTACTTTTTGTGGGTTAAGAAACCTGTCAACAGCTTCTACAATTAAGTATATCGCTATTGCAATTAAAGTTGCAGAGTTAATAAATGCAGATAGTATTTCGGCACGTTTAAATCCGTAAGTTTGATTTATGGTAGATTTGCGTTTTGCAAGGCGATTGGTGTAGTAGCTTAATATTAATGATATTACATCACTGAAATTATGAAGTGCATCGGTTAATAATGCAATACTTCCCGATATTATACCTCCAATTATCTGCCCGATGGTAATAATAATGTTAAGAACAATGGCGATCGCCATGTTTTTTCCACTTACCTGGGTTGTTGAATGGGAATGTCCTTCACTCATAGTATTGATACTATTATGGTAATAAATAAATCTTACTAACCACAACAATAATGATGATACTTACAATTAGTAAATATGTATTTACCTGACCAAAGTTCAAAGTCCATCCCATCCACCTGTTTCGTTTAGGGACAATTACTCGTCGGTCGTTAATGTTGTAATAAAAAATGGTGAATTTATAATTATCAGGATTATCAACATCTTTATCGAAATCACTATTCATAGCTTAGGAATTTAAAATAACTAATACCAATTAAATTTCAGAATGAGCTTTATAAATCAATAGATTTTTAGTTTTAGCAAACTGAA
>CALDOI010000224.1 GCA_937912115.1 uncultured Bacteroidota bacterium
CATAAGTACCTGGAAAATTATAAATATGACTGATATTCTGTCCGGCACCAATATTACTATCTCCAAAATCCCAATCCCAGGAAACGATATTTGTTGTGCTATTTCCCTCAAAACTAACCTCTAATTCTGCGCAAACGGTGTCGTTTGGAAAAATATTGAAATTGGCCTGGGGCAATTCATTAACCACAATTATTTGACCAATGGAATCAATACATCCAAGATTGTTTGTAAGGGACAGTCTTACTGAATAACTCCCGCTTTGAGAATAGGAATGAAATGCATTTTGTCCGGTAAAGATATTGCCATCGCCAAAGTCCCAACTCCAATTTGAAACTGTAGTCGTATTACTGTTATATCCTATAAAAGATAGTGACTCATTCACACATATTGAATTATTAGGAGTAACCTGAAATCCCGGATCTGGCATTGTATCAAGGGTAAGAAACATTGAAGAAATATCCTGACTACAATTCAATTTGCTATGGGCCGTTAAAAATAACTCAACAGGTCCTACTTCATTATTCCCAGGCATATAAATAGGAAATAGTAAATTTGGATTATTAAATGAACCTGTTCCACCATGCCATGTTACCGAATCATAATAACTCGCACTAGGTAGTATTGCACTCGTTAAAAAATCGAAAGGAAGTGATTCACAGTTACTTTCGTTGGATCCTGCATTAGCTATTGCATGTGGATATATAATAATTTGTACTGTATCCTTGTTAATGCATCCCCCCGGACGATTGGTAAACAAGATATATAGTAAAGTATCAGGTTGTATCAGAGATCCGGTATACAGGAATTCAGGATTTGAAATTGTGGTTGAATTAAGGTATGTTGATGGCACCCAAATATATGATTGGCCTTGAATTGAATCGGTACCAATTGAGAGGGTTTGCTGTATACAAACCATGGTATCTGGACCGGCATTTAGTAATTGAATATCTGAAATTGACATTGTTGTTTCAGAACAAATACATGTATCCTCACTAAGCCTGATGGCAGCCAACATATCGCAAACCTTATCGCTTGGAACACTAAAAGTTGCAAATGAAAAAATACTATCTCCAATCGCAAGGCTTGCAACTCCAAGTCTTTGGGAATAAAGAGAATCTGCCCCAATGTCATCTGCAATTCCATTTCCATTGGCATCATGAACAAAAACTACATCAACGCTATCACTTGTAAAAGATTGATAACCTGAATTATAAATAGAGTATTCAATGCTAACAGCTTCTGATGAACCTCCATCAGGAATACTATATGCGATATAGCCACCAAATTCAACATTATCCTTTCTAATAACTAAATTATTGACAAGACTAGAAGTAATTGACTGAATTTCACAGGAACCACCCGGTGCATTTGAGCATGGAACTGTTGCCACCATCATTGCACTTGTTGTCAGGGGGATAGTATCACACTCAAGACTACCCGGATCAATATCTATTAGATCATATGTAAAAACTATTGAATCGTTAATGGTCAAATTTGGTAATATGGAAAACTGCAGATATCTAATTCCTCCAATGACGGTATTACTATTTATACCTGTTGGTCCATTATGTATTGGCATAAGTGAACCGGGCACATAATCATAGGCATCATCAATCGAAACACTTAGTAGCTCAATACTTGAAACAGAATTGGGTCCGAGGTTAATAATTTTTGTTTTAATACTTGATGAAGAAGAACACGTTGACAAATAATAATCATTTTCAGTACTAAGGACATATAAATTAACATTTGTAGGCAGTCCATCGATAATTAAAGGGGAAGTGTAAGATTCTCTTGTTTTTATTGCTCCACATGCATTTGATGCTGCTGCCGTGACTTTTATTGACGTACCTGAAATCAGATCACAATCGGTTATCATCTTGTATCTTAGCTTATAACCATTGTTCGGGACACTATCGATACCTTTTAATATTTGGATTGCATTTGTGTCGAGTGATATATTATAAACCCAATGATTACTCCCCATGGGAAAGTTAACAGGATCATCAATAATCACATAAGAGCCAGAAGAATATGGATAACTAAACTCTGAAGTTGTCGGAACAAATGAAACCCCGGGAGGTATTGTTATTGTTAACGAAAGATCATATGCATATGA
>CALDOI010000225.1 GCA_937912115.1 uncultured Bacteroidota bacterium
ATTATGCTTAAGTGATTTTCTGCAATAGAATCCTTTACTGTTTCAGCAGAAATTGTCATATAGAATGATAAGGTAAGAAATATGGCCAACAGTTTATAAAAATAAAATATTTTGTTCATTGGATAACAGTGGTTTGGTATAAAAAGTGTCCTTTTTCTGAAGAGAGTAAAGATATTATTTTTTTAATAAACTTAATATCATCTTAACCCTCTTTTCAAGTTTGTGAGTAAATTTGCGTCTCAATAAATAATTGTATTAATTATGAAAAAGTTAATCCATATATATTTTATGATTTTTGTGCCGCTTGCTATATTATCTTCTTGTACATTAAATAATCAAGATGAGGAAGTAGTAGAAGTTCAACCAAATGTAATATTGCTGATAGGTGATGGAATGGGGTTAAGCCAGCTTTCAGCAGCTTTTTATTATGGAAACACAGAGCCGTACTTTGCAAGATTTAAGGAAATAGGGTTTATTAATACTTCTTCGGCTAAACATAAAATTACAGATTCAGGTGCAGGAGCAACAGCATTTGCATGTGGTGTAAAAACCTATAGTGGAGCTGTTGGTTTAAATACCGATTCGCTTGAAATCCCAAATCTTGTTGAAGTATTATCTGGCATCGGATATAATACCGGTGTTATTTCCACGTCATCAGTAACCCATGCAACACCCGCTTGTTTTTATGCTCATGTTAAAAGCAGGGCTATGCAGGACGAAATTGCCAGCCAGTTGGTGGATTCGGAAATAGACTTTTTTGCAGGGGGAGGTTCAAATTACTTTATTAATCGTAAAGATAGCACCAATCTATATCCAAAATTAGAAAAGAAAGGATTTTTAATTAACACTGATATTGAATCTGTTAAGCCAGATGCAGATTATAAATATGGATTTTTACTTGCCAAAGATGGTATGCCTACAATGCTTGCCAACAGAGGCGACTTTCTTCCAAATTACACACAGTTTGCATTGGAGTATTTCACCCAATCCGAGGAAAGTTTCTTTCTAATGGTTGAGGGTTCACAAATTGATTGGGCCGGACATGATAATAATGCTGAATATTTGATAGCCGAATTGCTTGATTTTGACCGTACAGTTGGTGTTGCACTTGATTATGCTAAACTGAAAGGAAATACTCTTGTTATTGTGTTAGCCGATCATGAAACCGGAGGATTTACCCTTGCCCCAAATGATGGTGATTATTCAACAATTAAACCAGCCTTTGCAACAACCGGGCATTCTACCACATTAATTCCTGTTCTGGCCTATGGTCCTGGAGCTAATAATTTTAAAGGGATTTATCAGAATAATGATATTTACAATAAGATATTAGATCTCACAAAAAAATAAGTGGAGCTAAATCTTATACTCAACAATGGGTAATATTTTTTCCAATAATTTTTCGACTGATTCATCAATTGTGAGTTGATCTGTGTTTATTTCAATAAAGGAATGCTCAGGAATATCAAATGGAGAATCAATTCCGGTAAAATTTTTAAGCTCACCTTTTCGGGCTTTCTTATAAAGGCCTTTAACATCCCTCAATTCACAAACTTCAATTGGGGCATTTACAAACACCTCAAAGTAGTTTTCCTTACCAACAATATCCATTGCCATTTGTCGGATTTCATTTGTTGGAGAAATAAAGCTATTGATACAAATAATACCGCAATCCAAAAATAATTTTGAGACTTCGGAAATCCTGCGAATATTTTCAAACCTGTCATCTTCCGAAAAGCCAAGGTTGTTATTTATTCCGGCACGAATATTATCGCCATCCAGGATTTGAGTAAGGTAACCCCTGTTGTTAAGTTCAACAGCAATATTACTTGCTAAAGTCGTTTTTCCTGAACCAGATAAACCAGTCATCCAAATTACAATTGCATGCTGATTAAGTAGTTTTTCCTTATCTCTTCGGGTGAGTATTTTATCAAATATAGGAAATATATTTTCATTCATACTAACATGTTTTTTACCTGACTGCAATGATAAAAAATGTTTTGATTGGGAGGGGTTTTTACAGACTACATTATTCATAAAATTTCTCGCTAAGGCGCAAAGACGCAAAGGAATAGTTAATTATAGAACTCTTAATCAACCTGATAAATACTATAACATCCTTATTCTTGCATTAATTTAGCTCTAAACCAATACTTTGCGTCTTTGCGCCTTTGCGAAAATAATTATTAAGGATAGATAATAGTCTCCGTTGTCATTGAATAACCCAAAACTCAAAACCCAGAATCCAAAACCTCCATCACCCCAAGTCTAACAACAAACCACGGGTTCAACAAATCTTCCTTATTGTAAACAACCTCATCTTCAGGACTGTTTGCCTGCACAATTCTGCCACCTGCGCATAGTACAACAGCATGTCCGGCAGCAGTATCCCATTCCATAGTTGGTGCGAACCTTGGGTATATATCAGCAACACCTTCGGCTACCATGCATATTTTAAGAGAGCTACCCTTTGAAATTAATTTAATGATACTATGTTCTTTTTTTAACCTATCAATATAGTCGGCAGTTTCTTGTGTAAGATGGGAACGACTTGCGACAATGCCCATATATTGTTTTGAATTTTCCAATGGTAATTTCTGCGCATTGTTCTTTAGTTCTTGAAAATTATAAATGTATTTTGAAGCATTATTAATTTTGAATGATCCTGATTCACTATCACCATAATATAGCTCATCTAACACTGGAGCATAAACAACACCCATTATGGGTTTGCAGTTTTTAATAAGAGCAATGTTGACAGTAAACTCATCGTTTTTCTTTACAAATTCCTTTGTGCCATCCAAAGGATCAACAATCCAGAGTTTTTCCCAGTTTTTTCTTTCATCAAAAGGAATGGTTCTGCCTTCCTCGCTTAATACAGGAATATTTGTTTCTTTAAGAAAAGTCATTATTACATCATGAGCATTCCTATCTGCAAGTGTAAGAGGTGATTCATCCTTTTTATATTCTACTTCAAAATCAGTATTATATATCTTTAATATTTCCATTCCAGCTTTAATTGAGGCAGAAATGGCAATTGAGAGTAGTTTATTCATCGGTATTGGCTAGGGTGTTATTTGGCAAATATATAAGCAAATTTCACTATACCATTAGTGCTTTCGAATAATTGCAATTTCAATTAACATTATTTTTGTTATAGTCTGGCTATATTTGCAAATCAAATGTAGAGTATCTAAAATGTCAAAAAAGATAGATCAATCTAGAGAATCGGCCCTAAGCGTACAAAAGGGTATCGATCAGCCGTCACAAATAAATCCTGGTTTGTCTTCAGGAACAAGCAGGTTTAAAAAAAAGGAACGGTTAACTACGGATGAAATGTATAAGGGAATACTAGCTGGTGACCGATCAATACTTAGTCGTGGGATTACTTTAATTGAAAGTTCTTTATCAAACGATTTTGCAGAAGCACAAAATCTTATACAACTTTGCTTACCACATTCGGGTAACTCATTGCGAATTGGGGTTACAGGAGTGCCAGGAGTAGGTAAAAGTACTTTTATAGAAACCTTCGGTTTAAACTTGATTAATGAAGGTAAAAAAGTTGCTGTATTGGCAATCGATCCAAGCAGTACACGTACCAAAGGTAGTATCCTCGGTGATAAAACCCGTATGGAAGATTTAAGTGTAAATCCAAATGCTTTTATCAGGCCATCGGCCAGTAAGGGTACTTTGGGTGGTGTTGCCAGAGCTACACGTGAGGCATTAATATTGTGCGAAGCGGCAGGTTTTGATGTTATTCTGGTTGAAACTGTTGGTGTAGGCCAATCAGAAACTGCAGTCTCAAAAATAGTCGATTTTTTCCTTTTGTTAATGCTTGCCGGGGGAGGTGATGAACTTCAGGGAATTAAACGTGGCATTATGGAAATGGCTGATCTAATTGTTATTAACAAAGCCGATGGCGATAATATTCGAAAAGCTGAACTCGCAGCATCGGGATACAAAAGCGCGCTTCATTTATTTCCTGCCTTACCAAATGGGTGGACTCCGGATGTAACAACAGCATCAGCAATTGGAAATACCGGAGTTGTTAATGTTTGGGATAAAATTAGTGAATTTGTTAATCACACCAAAGCAAACGGTTTTTTTGAAAATACCAGGCGAAAACAGGCCATTGAAATCATGAATGATACAATTAATGAAAGCCTTCAAAATAATTTTTACAACAATCCTGAAATATCCAGACTTTTGGATAACTACAAAAAACAAATATTTGATGACTCTGTAAACCCATATGAAGTGGCACAGTTACTTTTGGATAGTTATTTCAAAAAGGGCTAGTGTAATGTCAATTGGCATTTAGAAGCAATTCTTTATTAGCCCATAAGAGTTTTAGCGTTTCAACTTACAACAATCAATCTTAGTAATTTTTAGACAAAAAAACTGAAATTCGGTAATGTTCTCTAATTATTACTATTATTTTTTAAGTTTTATACCCTTTTCCTTAAGCAGTTTTTTAAGCTCCGGTAATGCTGCTTTAGCTGCTTCCATTCCCAGATTATACATTTTCACATTATCCTTACTCGTCATTAAAGGAATTCCATGAAGATCGGGAGAAATCACAATATCAGCTAATTTAATATTCTCTTTGCTTAGATTATGCGCTGCAACTGTGTATGCCCTTTCAAAAACAGATTTATAGTTTTTTAGATTGGCAACAGTGTCAAACTCCATTATCCGAACAGCAATAATAAGTTTTGGATTATATTCCTTTGCAATATTAACTGGAACTCCATCGAGAACTCCCCCATCAACAAAAGTAGTACCATACATTTTTACGGGCTCAAAAATGCCCGGAATTGCACATGAAGCGTTTACAGATGGCCCAATAGGCCCAGCCTTAAGGGCAACTGATCTGCCTTTCTCGATATCGGTTGTAACAGCAACAAATGGAATTATTGTATTTTCAATTTCTGAAACACTTATGTTTTTTTTGAGGTAGTTTTGCAATCTTTGGCCAGAAACAAACCCCACTCGCGAGCGGAACAATGAAAAGTCGAAGACATCTTTGGCAGTTGTGGATTCAACCAATTGTTGAAGCGAATCAATATGCGGCTTGCTTGCATACATTGCTCCAACCATGCTACCGGCACTTGTTCCCACAATTAAATCAATTGGAATTCCCTCATCTTCCAGCACTTTAATAACACCAACGTGAGCCATACCGTGAAATGCACCTCCACCCAATACCAAAGCCACATTCGGAGGCGTTTGTAGTATTCTTGCCTTGGGTTGTTTTAAAGGAGTGTCAATAACCATAAACTTTTTTGAACACGAGGTTCCCGAGAAAACAATAATCCCGATAAGCAATAAGTGCTGTAGTAATTTTATCATAATCGTAGTTTTGTAATTAGTTACAGCAAAGTTATGTAAAAAACATATCAGTAATTAATTCCTTTCTTTTGTTGATTATTATTGACTGATTTATTGAACCCCGCTGGGGTTCTTTTGCGTAATTTCTTAATAGCCATGGGTTTCACCTATGGTTATTCAAATTAAACCACTTCGTGGTTTGACATTGTATCTGTAATATTATTTATTTTATTGTACCTTTGAACTACTCTGCCCCGAAGATTTTCAGTGCAAAGCCTCACATATAAAGACCCTTGATATGAAGAAAATTACACTTCTGGTTTCCATACTAACTATAGGCCAATTACTTTTTTCTCAAGATACCTTAACAGTTCTTCAATACAACCTGCTAAACTATGGCAACACAACTGATTATTGCACTCCCGATAATAATAATATTAGCGACAAGGATCAATATATCAGAACAATAATTAAGTATGTAAAACCAGATATTTTTACCGTAAATGAAATATCCGAATCGCTGGCAATACAAAAACACATGTTAGAATATAACCTGAATGTTGATGGTGTTGATTATTATAAACAAGCAAATTTTATTAAAGTAGCTAATTCATATATCGTAAATGCGCTATACTATAATTCACAAAAAATAATATTGCATTCACATACAATAGCTCAAAGTTATATTCGTGATATTGATGTATACAAACTATACTACAGATCGGATGATTTAATTGAAGGTGATACAGCTTTTTTAATTTGTGTAGTGGCACATTTAAAATCAAGTAGTAGTGGTGATAATCCTGAAAAAAGACGTGCAATGGTGTATAATGCAATGACTTATTTAGATAGCTATAGTGAAGAGGCCAATTATTTATTCATGGGTGATTTTAACGTTTACTCAAGCAGTGAGCCCGCATATCAACTATTGACAAGTAATTCAGATTTTGAATTAATGTTTTACGACCCGATTAATACTTCTGGTTCATGGCACAATAATGATGCTTATCAAAATATACATACTCAATCAACTCATTCGGGTTCAAATGGATGTGCAGCATCTGGCGGCATGGATGATAGGTTTGATTTCATTCTGTGCAACGATAATGTTATGGATGGCAATAAGGATATTCAATATATTGATGACTCATATGAAGCAATTGGTCAGGATGGTTTGCATTTTAACAAATCAATAATTGATGCTCCGGAAAATGAAAGTGCTCCCATGGAAGTAATTGAAGCACTATATGGAAATTCCGATCACTTACCTATAACCTTAAAACTAGCCGTAAACAAAACACTTGGGATTTCCGCGAAGCAACACACATTATTTAACGAAATATTGTTTGAAAATCCGATTTCTGACAATCTGTATATGGTTATATCATCAAAGGAAAGCACAGTATTAACATTGGATATACTTAATATTTCTGGGGTAAATATTCTGGAGTATCAAGTAAAAACGTTGATGGGTAAAAACCATATTGCAATTAATATCAATAATATATCACCTGGGGTATATTTTGCAGTTTTCACCGATGGCGAGAATGGGAGGGTTGTTAAGAAAATCGTGGTGTATTAAACCTTAGTTATTTGAAACTATAACTTTATGGTCTTTCTTTTTTCGTGGTAATATTTTATACCCTTATCAGTTGCGATACTAATGACAAAACTATCGAACATTTGCATAAATAATTTACTAAATGAGAATTCTTGTGGAGGGAAATTTTCAGGGTCGTGAAGATCAAGTAATCTGCTAATATATCTACGAGCCACAAGTTCAATACTTACATCATCACGGTAAAGACCCTCACGAATGCCTTTCTGAAGGTTAACCTGAATTTTACCATAAATAAAATCTATTCTTTTTTTTAGGTGATCTTCATATATTTCAGGAAATAATTTATTGTATTCGTATGTAACCGAAGGGCTTAGGTTGTAAAATTTACCAGCCATTTCCTTACTAACAGTGAATAATATATCTATGGCATCATAATAACCATCAAAATCATGATCAATAAAAATAACCTCAAACTTATTCCTCTCGCTCTCCAGTATACACTTTACCAGCACCTCGTCATTTTCAAAGTGTTTGGATAATAGCTCGTTGGAGAAGTCAGGGTTTAAATACAGATTCTCCAATGTAACGGCACTAATACCTTTTTCATTAGCAAGAGTTCTGATACTGTCTAAAAACAATCCAAGTTCATTAGTCATAAGAAAACAAATGTAGGAATAATTCACAAAAGTAGAAAAATACAAATACCTTGGTAGATTTCTTCTTTATTAATTCTTCTTAGTTTCAGTTAGCAATTACTAAATTAAACTAAAAACTCGCTCAGGATTCGAATACAAAGAAAAATGATGTTTTAATCAACAAGAATCATTTTTTGTTTTTCCACCACATTTCCAATTTCCAGCGTATAGTAGTAAACCCCTGATGGAATATCATAATCTCCTGCAACAAAATGTTCAAGATACTTACCTGCTTCCATTTCTTTATTATCAATTAATTTAGCTACTCTTCTTCCGAACATGTCAAATACCGAAAGAGAAACAGTTGAAGGACGTCTAATTTTATAGGCTAAGTATGTTGACTCACTAAATGGGTTTGGATAGTTTTGCTCGAGATTAACAGGCGTCTGGCTTGGAAGTTCTGCCAAATCGGTACTAACATCAATAATGGCGATCCAAATAGACATGGATGTTCCATCAGCACGAGCCCAAATAGGTCTTATACTACCATCATGTGCTGTTATGTTGGTATAATCACCAAAGAAAACACTGCTGCTAGGCATAAATGGCGACTCACTTATTTTTATATTTTCAAAGGTTTCACCTCCATCCATCGATCGTGCAATGTACACATCTGTATAGGTATTATCGTAGTTTCTTCTATCATAGAAAACAAAAATCAATTCTCCGGTTGTCTGATCTATTGTCATCCATGTAAAAAATTGCTGTTTTCCCGGTTCATCATCATTTACACGTATGGCATCACTCCATGTATTTCCACCATCAGTGGATTTTGCCAGCCAAATGTCGGTATCATCCTCACCATTTCGTTGGTCAGACCAGTTAACATAGATTGTTCCATTATAATCCGATCCACTAATATCACAACAGGTAATTGGCAGGCCGTTGGCACGATAAATTCCGGGTATGTTATAATCCCATCCTGTTGGCTGACTATTAACGAAAATATCTTCATCTAACCACGTTGTTCCACCATCAAGCGATCTGTCGAAAACTATCCCAGCCGGCCCAGCCCATGCAACATATATTTCACCATTTGGTCCCATTGTAGGAACTGCACCTTCGGTTGTTTCATCGCTGTCGACACAATTACCTGATATTTCATTTATTTGAATTGCCTCACTCCATGTTTCTCCGGCATCGGTTGACTTACTATAAAGAATATTACTGAATTTTGTGGGACTAGCTGTTCCATATTCATCAAACTGAGTCCAGGTAACATGAATAGTATTGGTTACGCTATCAACAACAGCCCATTCCTTGTCTTGAGCCTTGGTACCATTTAACCCCATGTAGCTACCATCTGTCCATGTTGTGGCATCAAAGTCATATTTCTGACTAACTATTCTATCAATCCAACTACCTACAGATGGATTTGCAAGATGAAGAAAATAGAAATCTCCTGCAGTATCAACAATAATACAAGGGTCGCCCCAAACACCGTATTGTGGGGAGGTTAATGTACCAATTGACCAGTTGTAGCCCCCGTCATCCGATACATAAAATTTATTGAGATTGGAACCTGCAACAAGCTGATTTGTATTTTGTGGATTCATACAAATTGATGGCTCACTAACTGAAGCTCCGGGTGCTGAAATCATGATGTTTTGATATTGTGCATATCCTGATATTGAAAAGAATATGAGGGCTAGTGAAATAGCCTTAGGTATTATAGATTTTAATTTCATTTGATAATAATATTAACGTTTGCCAATGCAATTTATATTAATGACAATCAATTTGAGATTGTAGTTGTTTGTCGGTATTAATGATCATCACTTATTATTGAACTATTTGCAATCTTCAGATCAATTTGCTTTTCTGTTCCTGCAATAATACTTGTAATAGTTAAGTCCCCGGTTACATTTACTGTTGTTCGTAACATATCAAGAGGTCTGTCAACCGCAAAAATGAGGGCAATTCCTTCAGTAGGAATCCCAACGGCAGTTAATACAATAACAAGCATCACCATTCCTGCACCGGGCACTGCAGCCGATCCTATTGATGCCAGTGTTGCTGTTAGTATTATTGTTAACTGGCCACTTATTCCCAGATCCATTCCGTATACCTGAGCTAAGAAAATAGCGGCAACTGCCTGGTATAAACTTGTTCCATCCATATTAATGGTTGCCCCAAGAGGCAAGACAAAAGATGCTGTTTCATTTGTTATACCCAATTTTTCTTCTGCTGTTTCCATGGTTAATGGAAGTGTGGCAGCACTTGAGCTGGTAGAAAAAGCCAGTAATTGAACGGGGGCTATTTTCTGAACAAACCTTGGATATTTGATTTTTGTAAAAAACCTGATAAACAATGGATAAATAACAAAAATCATTATCATCAGCCCAATGATTACTGTTAAACCATAAAGTCCCAGGGCTGCAAACAGGGATATTGTATCTGCCGGATTTTCACCAGCAATATCTACTATTAATGATGCAATAAGAGCAAAAACACCGTAGGGTGCCATCGCCATAATTATATCTATTAGTTTTAGTACTATGTGGTTAAGACTATCAATAAACTCCTTAACTGGTTGTATTTTATTATCCGGAAGCATAACCATGGCAATGCCAAATATTATCGCAAAGAAAATAACCTGCAACATTTTTGTGTTGTCGGTCATGGCTTCAACAATATTTGAAGGAATAATATCTACAACAAACTGTAGCGGCGTTTCATCTTTAAGCCGCTTTGCAGATGACTCTTTTTCGGCCACATTTTGTGAGAATTTTTCTTCAAACATAGCCCGCTTTTCAGCAGGAAAGACTTTTCCTGGATTGGTAATATTTACTACAATCAACCCTATTGTTATTGCTATTACTGTGGTAAGCACGTATAAACCAATGGTTTTAAGGCCTATCCGGGAAAGTTTTGAAATGTCCTTAAGGTTTGATACCCCGCTAATAAGCGAAACAACAATTAAAGGAACAGCTATTAATTTCAGGAGATTTATAAATATGGTACCCCACGGTTTGATATAATAATCGGTAAATTGCAGCCATCCTGAATTGATTGCCAAAAATCCCCACAAAACACCTACCAACATACCTATTAGTATTTTCCAATGAAATGCCAGTTTTTTTTTCATCAAATCCCTATATTGTC
Source organism: uncultured Bacteroidota bacterium (assembly GCA_937912115.1). Lineage (GTDB taxonomy): Bacteria > Bacteroidota > Bacteroidia > Bacteroidales > F082. Next base: position 10,693 of record CALDOI010000225.1, read on the forward strand.
GGTAAATTAAGTGTAACACCTTCTGCACATTCAAAAGTAAACCTTTTTCGCCAAATAACAGGGAATATGTTGCAGGCGTTTTCGTTTTCGTTATTTTTGGGTGCAGTAACATTGGATACAATAAGACTAAGGTTGAATGATATTTGAATCAAATAAAATAAACCAAATAAGATCATGAAAAATAGACCAATTGTCCTAATTTTCACCGTTATATCAATAGGGATAATTTTAATTTTATCTAATAGTTGTATGAAAGAATCGAATGATCCTTCTGATCCTGAAGTAAAATACGTTGAGATCACAAAGGCCAAAATTGCTTATAAAATCTATGGTTCCGGCGACCCTTTAATCATGTGTATAGGTTATGCCTCGAACATGGATTTGTGGAGTACCAAAGCAATTGAAATGCTTCAGAAAAAATATCAATTAATTGTTTTCGACTATCGTGGAATGGGTTTTAGTACAAACACTGATACTTCGTTTACCATTGGCACGCTTGCAGATGATGTTAGTGAATTACTTAACCAACTGAATATTTCCAAGACACATGTTTTGGGATGGTCGATGGGTGGATATGTGGCGCAGATGTTCGCCATAAAACATCCCGAAAAGGTTAATAAACTGGTGCTGTATGCCACAAACTGTGGTGATACAATTACAGTAAACCCTTCTCAGGATATAATCGACATTCTTTCCAATCCTTCCTCTACACCTCTGGAGTTACTGAGCACCCTTTTCCCTGACGATTGGTTGGCCAATCATTCAGAGCCATGGAAATTTCTACCTGATGCAAAAGAACCTTACAACGTTGAAACTATCGGATTGCAGTATTATGCAGTGCAAAATTGGTTGAGTCCCGGTGGTGGGTCTGCAGGGCATCTCACCCAATTGAAAATGCCGGTTTTGCTTATTTGTGGTAATCAGGATAAGGTTGTTCCCAACATTAATTCCTCCATTCTGGCAGATTCCATACACTCATCTTCAATTATTAAAGTACAAGACAGTGGCCATGGTATGATGTATCAGATGCCGGAAACTTTTGCTAACTATGTATTAATATTTCTTGCTGAATAGATCTTAGGTAAGGATGAATGCAAGAGAATAAAACAGGAATGATATGATTTAGCTTGCCAAAAAGCAGGTAATTTTGTCACACCTTAAAGTAATATTTTAAGCTATGGTTAAAAACAAAAAAAAGAGGATAGGCATTCTCACTGCTGGTGGCGACTGCCCCGGATTGAACGCAGCAATAAGAGGTGTCGGCAAAACGGCAATTGTTAAATATGGAATGGAGGTAATTGGAATTTCTTCCGGATTTTTAGGGTTGATCGAAAAAGAATATATCCCTTTGAAAGAACATATGCTTTCCGGGATTCTAACTCTAGGAGGTACAATACTTGGCACTTCACGTGAAAAACCATTTAAAAAGTCAAAACAATTTAAAGTCGATAAACCTTCTCTGATTGTTGAAACATATAATGAGCTTGGTTTAGATTGCTTAGTTTGCATTGGTGGTAATGGCACACAAAAAACCGCTGCCCGACTGGTGGATGAGGGTCTTAATATTATTGGGATACCAAAAACCATCGACAATGATGTATGGGGCACCGATCAAACATTTGGATTCGATTCGGCTTTGTGGATTGCAACAGACGCCATCGACAGGCTTCATTCAACGGCAAACTCTCATAAGCGCATTATGGTTATTGAAATAATGGGACACCATGCAGGATGGTTAACTTTATATTCAGGAATGGCTGGGGGAGGAGATGTTATACTCTTGCCTGAATTGGATTATGACATGGATATTGTAAACAAGTACTTATTGAAAAGGGTAGAAAATAAAAAACCATATTCAATTGTTGTTGTTGCTGAAGGAATTAAGAAACCTTCGCGGGTGGAGTCGGCAGCATCGTATGTTGCAAAAAAAATTGAACAGGGAACAGGGATAGAGACCCGAAAAACCATACTTGGATATATTCAACGCGGAGGTAGCCCTTCCCCTATGGATAGAATTCTTGCAACGAGGTTTGGAGCATATGCCGTAGACCTGATTGCCAGAGAAGATTATGGTAAGATGGTAATTAAAAAGGGAGAAAAAATCAAAGATATTCCACTTTCAGAAGTTGGCAGCAATGTTAGGCTTGTGCCAAAAGATCACACCCTTATAAAAAAAGCCAGGGGTCTTGATATATGTTTTGGTAGCGAAAAGAGCTTGATTTAACAAAACACATAATTATTTCGGCAATCATATTTGTGATATAAAACATGAAATAATTATTTCCTTTAGATTAGGTTTATTATTTTTGCCTACTATTTTGAATATGCCACTTTATTTCATTTATGCTGATTTGAATTTGGTATTTA
>CALDOI010000226.1 GCA_937912115.1 uncultured Bacteroidota bacterium
TTGTTGTTCCACCACTTTTAAGTTCTTCGATATAAATTGTAGCTCCAATGAGCTCCTCCCCGGAAGAGGCGTCTTTAACGTATCCGCTAAGTGTATATTTATCCTGTGAATAAAGTAAACTAACGTAAAAAGTAAGAAGCACTAAGATTGTTATTCTATACATATATGATTTAATTCAAATATTAGTATTGAAAACGCAAAAATGCAAACTACATTGTTATGAATCAGATTTGTTATGTTAAATTTTTATAATACTATAAGTATCAGAAAATAAATTTGTTATGAAATATTTCAATCCTCAACCACATAAAATTGTAATGTGTCACTATTAAATGAAGTAAAAATCCCACGTGCATTTTCAATATTGGTTACAGGTTCTGTTAGGTCATCGAGTGAACTTTGATTTATTGATTCATAAACTGAAGCGTAATCATCGGTTATTTTAAACAGTATGAGATTGTATTGACCGAAATAACGAAATTGCATTGGCCGGATTGTAAATATGCTGTCCTGTAGGGGAGGACTGGTAAAACTGACAAATTCTTCAGAGTCCTCAATTTCAATCGTTTCGTTTACAGGATCATACTCATCTTCAAGATATTCATATTTAACAAGATAGTAGCTATTATCGGTTGTTGTCCATGTTATTTCAATTTCTTCAGTGTTCCCGCCCGGTCCCATACCACCTCCTGTTTCTTCGGTTATTCTGTCAAGTTCAATTGTTGTTACTGACATTTCAAAATCTACAGGTTTGAGCGGGACCTTTGTTTGGCTGGTAATAAGAAGACCTTTGTAAGTTAGTTCAAGAAAATATTCATCACCTTCAACTATCGTTAAAAAGCTATTTGTGCAATTATATTGTCCTGCTATACTATCATCAGTTGTTAACTGATATTTGTTTCCATTATTGATTAGAAACACATCGAGTTCGGATATAATATTTGAGCTATCTCCGTTTTCATTATCAAATATTATCATTTGGGATATCTGTATCGAAGGTGTGACATCGGGGCTTAGAAAGCCGGATACCACCGGAATATCATATGAAATATCAAGGTCTTCTGTTGTTTTTGTACACGAAATAGCAGCTAGTGAAATTAGTAGGATTATTATATTTTTCATGATTATCTGATTTTAAATGAAAGGGTTACGTTGGGAGTAATTCCCAGAAGAGTTACATCGGTTTCAGTTAAGTAATTATCGTCGAACTCAAATTCCTTATACCATACATTTTGCTGGTTGTAAACATTGAAAATTGAGAAGTTTATTCCTCCTATACCCATATCTCCAAGTTTAAAGTTACGCGACAGTGCAATATCCAGGCGGTGGTAATCCGGATATCGAGCTCCGTTTTTTGGGCCAACCGAAATAAAGTCTTCCACTGTTCCATCCGGTAATGTAATCTGATAACCACCAATTGGCTCAGTGTATGGTTTTCCGGTTGCATAAATCCATGTTGCCGAAAGTGTCCATGCTTTCCAGTTATAGCTGGCTACAAATTTGAATTCATTTGTAACATCATGACTTGCCGGAAAAGGGGTGTCACCGTATACTGGAAAATCGTATATAACTTCACCAAGAGTATATCCTAACCAACCCGTTAGTTTCCCAAATTTCTTCTGGGCCAGAAATTCTATTCCCTGTGCATATCCATCACCCTGATAGAAAAACTCATCATAGTCAACAGTTCCGAATTGTGGTATATAGCGTAAGGTGTATTCAGTGAGCCCGTTTAGTTTTTTGTAATATGCTTCAATATCAAACAGGAAATCTCTGGTTTCATAACTAACTCCTGCTATGAAGTGTTCTGAAAATCCTACAGGAATCTCGTTATCATTTGTTAGAATCCAGAAATCTTTACTTCCTGCTGAAATATCTTCGCGGATAACCCTTTGTACAAATTGGTAATAGTGTCCCCATGCACCTTTCAGTGTTAGTTTGTCGGTAAGATTATAAGAAAGTGATAGTCGCGGTTCAAAATATACTTTGTCGGATACGGAATAATATGATGCTCTTACACCGGGGGTAATTGTAAGTTTCGACCATGGTTTCCAGCTATCCTGGAGATAAAAGGCTGAAAGGCTTCCCATATCATGACGTTGCTGAATATAGTTGGTGTCGTTTTGAATATAATCGTAGTTAATATCGAAGTAGTTTGCCTGAAACCCGAACTCCAGATCATTGTTATCATTTATTCCATACTCATTATCAAGTTTTACTGAATAATCCTTGAGTTTGTTATCCTCATACGAACCGCGTGTCATAGTTATGTATTCATCATCAACCAATCGTGTGTTTTGGCTGGTTCTGTCGCGTAAGCTGAAATAATTTGAGAATGAGATTAAAGCGTTGGAATACATTTTTTTATTCCATTTTCTGGACCATTTCGTACTCATGCCCCAGTTTCCCCATTTTGTTAAATCATTGTTTCCTCCACTTATGGTCATTGTTCCAATGGTTCTGTCGAAGGTTCTGGAATTGTCGAGATCGTCTTGTCCGTTAAAAAAGCTGTATGATATTATATCTTTTACGGTTGGGTTGTAGGTTATTTTTGCATTCAGGTCGTAGAAGTACGACGTTGGTTCAGTTGTTGCCATACTTCGGCCTCCACCTCCAGGCCCTCCTCCTCCTCCTCCTGGAGGCATTGAAGTTGTAGTTGTGGTTGATTGTGCTTCTTCCTGAAAGCTGGTAAATATTTTTTCGTACAGCGGTGATTGAAACGAACGACGTGCTGCCATTAGCACTGTTACTTTCTCACCAACAGGGAATTCCATAAAACCATTAACACTTAAAAAGCCTATATCAGCACCAAGGTTAAATTTGTTTTCGTTTCCGCTTTTCCCAACAATATCCATTACACTGGAGATTCTTCCGCCAAACTTCGATTCAAATCCACCTTTGTGAAGTTGAACATCTTTGATGGCATTTGAGTTAAATGCACTAAACATTCCAAAAAGGTGATCTACATGGTAAACAGTAAAGCCATCGTAAAGGATTAGGTTTTGATCGGGAGTACCGCCACGAACATATAAACCGGAAGACCCTTCGTTGCTGCCGCTTACTCCTGGTAATAGTTGGAATGACCGGAATATGTCCTTTTCACCCAAATTAGGAAGCGTAGCCAGTTGTTTTGGGTTGATTGTCGCAACACTGATCTTTTCAGAAATCTGCAACAGGTCTTCTCTTTCACCTACAATGGTAACATCATTTAATTGCACTGATGTTGAGAATAGTTCGATTGTTATGGGTTTGCTTACCAGCCTGGGGGTGAGGTATACGGTTTTATTTTTGTAACCAACATAAGATACTTGCAATTTTGAGGTGTCGGATGGCACATGGAAAAGGGTGAAATAACCATCAACATTTGTTGAGGTCCCATTATTTGTTCCAACCACCTGAAGCTGGGCAAAGGGAAGTGCTTCACTGGATGCTTTATCACGGATTGTTCCTGTAAGTGTATAGTTGGATTTTCGTTCATATACCTTATCTTTAAGATCAATAGTAACATCTTTTTTACGGATTACAATTTGATCCTCAACAATTTTAAAGTGGATATTTTTTCCTTCGAAAATTGCCGCTAGAAATTCTTCCAAAGGCATATTATATCTTTGTGAAGGGGCAGTCATTCCTCTAACATCTTCAAAATCATAATCAATATAAAGTTGGTGAGTCCTCCCCAGCTCCTTTAAAATTTGATTAATTGATGTAACATAATAATCTTTTTTAATGATTATGTCAGTTATCTCCTGGCTGAACAAATTTCCCGTAAACAGTACTATTATAAGCCCCAATGCAAAAATTCTCATTTTAATGATCATTTAATATGTGTTTTTTTATTCCAAATTATTGTTTTAGTTAATACTGCTTTATATGATAAAAATTGGTTTCAATATTGTTGATTTTCTCAATCCGCGTGGTTAACAAACCTATTTAATTGAATTTGATAGTGCTGCTTTTTTAACTTCCACTTTACTAACCCGCATCATTTCCTGCGTTGTTCTCGACTGATCTGCATCCATATTTACATCTGGGCCACTGCCTCCTGGTTTACCGCCACCAGGTTTTCCACCTCCGGTGCCACCACCACCATGACCTCCTCCACCTTGCATGCCACCAGATCTTCCACCCGATCCCATCGATGGCATTTCAAGTTTACCTGATTCGAATGCAAAACTGAAATTTTTTGAAGGATTGGTAATCCAATGTGAAGGATTCTTAAAAATCATAGCGAGAGGAATAATTGCCTCATAGTACAGTGTTTCTAAACTATCCATTCTGAGAATAGCATTAACTCCATCAATACTTTTGTTTCCTGTCATACTTGGTTCCGGATCACCATCAAATCCCATAAGCATCATGTCGCTATTGCCATTGTTATATTTATCGTTGAACCTGCGAATATCATCTTTGGTCATTTTTCTTTTGGAAGGAGGTCGGTTTTTATTATTAAGATCTTCACTATTTACTTTGTTTCGATCGAATTTTACCGGAAATGTTACTCCAAGTTGTTCTTTCCCTTTCCCTGTTGTGTCGATCCAGAATGTCAGACCTGTCATCATTATTTTGCGGCTAACATCTTTGTCATCAATCAATAAAAAAGCATATAAATTTTGGTTATCATTTGAAATTCCATAACCCATTTTTGCTTTGCCATCATAGCGCAAATTTGACAGTCTTTCGGAATTATCTAATCCTATATTTAGAGGTGTTGGTTGCCATAAGCTTTGATAAACAACTTTATTTGAACATCCCGAAAGTGTTACAATCATAAAAACTGTAATAATTAGTTTAATTTTTCTCATGACATCATGTATTTTTATTGCCCGGCAAAGATTAAGCCCATAAACTTGTTAAACAAAAGTTTTCTATTGATCGGAATAGAATACAAACAGAATGGTTGATTTTATCTATGAGATTTCTGTGGAATATTTGCTTTACAATAATTGCCGTATACAATATATCGTTTCACATTAAAATCTTATACAATTAATGTAAAATTCATAACAGTTCTGTTATTTGCAGTTGATATTTTGTATTGTGAAATTATGTTAAAATCCAAAATCCATATACTTAATTTGGCAAATTGTTAGTTATAGGTTACAGTAAATAACTAAAGAATTTCATCAAAT
>CALDOI010000227.1 GCA_937912115.1 uncultured Bacteroidota bacterium
TGAATTGTTTAAAAGAGTAAAAGAACAATTAGAGGACGAGGACCTTATGAGTTTCCATCAAATGGTACAAAAGGTATCAAAGGAATCTTTAATGAAAAAACCTAATAGCCGTAAATTTCGTGGTGCAATTATTAATAATGAAGTTTTTTATTTCCTTATCTTCTTTGCTGCATCACTTGCTATATTTCTTTTCTATATCTTTTATTTGAGATAGAAGAGTAACACACTGATTAAAAGTATTATTTCCTGGTTAAATATGTGATTGCATCATATTGCTTTTTCAGAATTATCTCTTTTTCCTTTTTGAATTGCAGAAATGATAACTCAAGTTTATTAATCAATCCTATTGTTACCAGATTATTATCAAGTTTGAAGTTTAGACTTTGAATATCAATATCAATCGTATCTGATATATTTTGTGTATTAATAATAACAGAAGTTTCTGAAAAAATATACTCTTTTTTGTTTTCTTTAAAAAAAAATGAAAGATTATTCCCGGTTGCTAATATATATTTACAATCCACAAAATCCTTTTGCAAACTTGATATTAGGTGAAGCTGTTGTATTCTTTTTTCAGAATTTCCATGGAAAGTCATGGAATTTTTAAAAGTTAGATAATAGAGTGACAGTCCTGATAACATTACAATTGAGCTAATTGCCAATGCAATTATAATTTCAGTTAGTGTAAATCCTTTAAGTTTTGTCATTCTGAAATTAATAATAATGGATTATCAACAGATATTGTGTTATAACGATATACTGTCCTGTTTTTTTGATCTTTGAATTCGAGAACAACTAAAAAGACACCGTTTTCTTTGTCCAAAGATATTATTTGTTGCTTAAGCTTGAGATTGTCTAATATCAGTTCATCATCATAATAATTATGTTTTTCTTGTATATCAGAAAGAATCGATTTTGACAATAGAAATGCCTCCATCCTCAATTCATTAATATTACTGGTGTTTATCCTGATGAAGAATGAAAAAACCAAGGCGGTTATCAATAGTATAAGTGTCATAGATATAACGGATTCCACAAGCATCCCTCCTACTATCTTTCCATTGATTATAACCATTTCAATATGTTCTTTTTTCCATCTTCAAATATTCCCGGAAGGATATTTAAATAGTGATAATTATTGTTTGACGACAATTTTGTGTTTAATAAATAATTCCCATGCACAGACGATGGAGTAAATAATATGGTATTTCTGCAAACAGTGCTCCCAACAACAGTTCCTTTTGCTTCGAAAATACCATTACAATATAACTGACCGATTATTGTTGCTCCTTCATTTAGTGTTAAAAGAGTAGAATTATTGTTCATATTATCAGGGGCAATAAATACCAATCCGTTAACAATACTTGATTCTGAAATTATTACACTTTTAAAGCTCTTGGCCTCATTTTGAGTAATCAGTGATATTACTGAAGGATACTGAAAGCTGCAATTTTCACCAATGTAAATTGAATCACTTGCTATACATTGTACAGATCCTTTAAAATTATCACCAATTTCAATATAAGGAGCCTTAATAATTACATCTTCCAACCTAGCAGAGCTATCAATGGAAATTGAAGTTTCAGACTCAAACAGAAATTTTCCCTTAAAATTCACATTGCTTAAAATTATGGTTGATTCATTATATATAATTTTTGCAGAACTATTAAAGGGATTTACCTGTCCTTCTTCTCCAGTTCCAAGTGAGATAAAGCTATGTAAATCAGCACTGACTATAATATTAAAATAGTTGATAACTGAATCAAGAGTACTATAATATATTGCCGGCATCGTTGATTCACTAATGTTAACCATACCATCAATAAGATTATCACTTTGGTACGGATTATTTCCCAAATTACCTCTTTTCACTCCTTTTCGGGGTAAATAAACATCACCCTTAATTTCAGTGCTACCACATAAACTTAATGGTGTTCCTTCATCTACAAGATATAGACATATGTTTTTTGACTTAGAAATGGAATATCCCGGAAACGCCATACTAGAGTATTGGTTGTTGCGAAATTGTTTGTAGGCACCTATAACATTTAAAAATCCCCATCTGGATTTAAATACTGTAACGGGATTTTGATTGTCATTTAGTATTGATGATAACTCCGGCACGTTTCCATTTTGCAAGTTTATATCATATAACAGATAATTAATACTGGTGCTTATGTCGGTATTAATATTAAACGTTTTGATAACTTGTGCCTGATAATATACGACTATACCGGACTGAAGTAGAATTGTACTAACAAGTATTGTAATGGCTATTAATATAAAGGTAGTGAAAGCCAACACAGAGCCTGTGAGTTTATTTTTTCTTTTCCTCCTTGCTATCTGTTGAAACCACTTTATTTTCATCACTGGAGTTTATACTTTCGTCTTTTTTTGATTCATTCGGATTTTTTATTTTATCTTCTTTTCCCTTTTTTCGGAATAACTTTAAATTCTTAATTCCCAGAAATCCACCTTCATAAGGATGATTATTTTTATACTTTACCTTATCGGTTTGTTTACCGTTTTTGTAATTATACTGCCAACCATCAAGCATTCCTTTTTTGTAGTGAGACTTCAATATTATTTGTTGATCGTGATTATAGGTTATTGACTCACTATCCTTTTTACCATTTTTCCAATTGTCAACTAATATGAGCAATCCATTTTCTGACCATTTCATCCATGTTCCAGATTTCAACCCGTTTTTCAAATAGCCCATTTCTAGTATATCTTTTGAATTCTTCTTAAAATGGATGTATTCACCGTGCAGTAAATAGCCTGTATATGCGCCAATGGTTATATTCACCGTCCCTTTGTCATACCAATGATAGAGAAGTTCATAATCAGTCTTATCTCTTTTCTTTTCAGTTAATATCTCAAAACTATATTCACCTTCGCTTGTTTCCACACTAACCCTCCGGGTATTGTTCAAATAATAGACTGACTGACTTTGTGAGTGTAGACATGTAATAATAAGCAGTATAATATGGATGTATTTTAGCCGCATACTTTGTTTTTTTAATTAAAGAGTTTAATTGATTTTGTATGTTTTTCAAATGTAAGGAGCACTGAGTCGTAGCAAACATTAACTAGTTTTACACCGTTTCGTTCGTTTCCTTTGGAAAGGATTACACTTTTACCATCAATAACTAAATTTGCCGAATAAATCCCACTAGTGTTGTTCTGTAAAGCTCCCAAATAGGAAATTTTAGGCCATTTTATTGCTTTTTTATTTTGTGATAATTTATTTTTGACGGATTTATTTTGTTGACTTTTTTTTCTTTTGGAAGATGCGTTGTTAGTTAAAAACGGATCAGGATAATTAAGCAGCAAGTTGAAAGATTCCTGCTTTAATTCAGTTTGTATTGGAGTTAATTCTTTGTTGTTTTTTACTGGTAACGGACTATTATCATCGGTAATAACACTAAACACTTTATACATAATAAATACCCATACTACTATTGTAACCGGCAATAAAAAACGTATTAACTTTATTTTTTTCATTTTGCATTGAGTTCGAATGACCAGAGATCGCTAAATACACCTCTGTTTCCTGCTTTATCTATTCCTCTTACACGCCAATAATACATTTTATTGTTTAATATTGCATCATACTGATTATCTGCAACTTTGGCTTGCAATACAGGATTAAGCATACTTTGGTCAGAATAAATAAATATAGAGTCGTATTCTGATGATCCTGTTATTGGTGGTGAGTTCCAAACAAATTGTACTAATGAATCAATGATGACTGATTGATCAGTTGGACTTATAAGTGTTCGCTTTGATGGTTTAGTAGTATCAATATAGTATTTCCTTTCGCTATACGTTGTTTCAGATATATCGTTCATGGCATTGACTTTCCATGAATATGCCCCCTGGTTGTCAGGAACCGAAAGAGTTATACTCACCATTGTTAGGGTTGTGTCTAGTATTGGCACAGCTTCATGAAGCACTACTAAGTTATAGCTATCTGCATTATATAGATTTCCCCAGTAGTAATTTTGCGTTAACGAATTCGTAGTATCATTTTGAGTTGGAGTGTACAATATTACAATTTCGTTAGTAAGGTCTGGAGTTGAGTCAACCACCAATGAGTAAACTGTAAACTCTGATGCATAAACAGAATTTACAGCTCGCACACGCCACTCGTATTTATTGGGAACAAGGTTAAATAAAAATTGGTTCATCGAAATGGTTGTGTCAAGAATAAGCCTTTCGGTTTGAATGAAGTCAGGCGTTGCAATTTGAAGTTGATATCGGGTTGCATCTTCAACATAATTCCACCAAAATGTATTCGTACTTATTGTAGTTTCCAGATTGTTGTGAGGTGCTAATAATTCAACATTACTATCTGATATATCCATTACAAATATGTCGTTGCAAGCAGTAATTATTAAAAAAAGAAGAATTGATATGTATATGAATTGCTTTTTCATTTGCTCTGCTTTGTTATGTTTTGGATATAGATTTCGCTGAATAGATTTTTCTTCTTTGTTTTTCTGTTCAGATATGTTGCAAACCGCACTGATATTACTTTACCAAATGATTTTTCCTGTTCCAGGTTATTAAGTAGTTTTACAAGGTTGGTAAATGACCCCTCGGTTACTATCGTATTTGTTTCGATTGTAAATGTATTTTCCACTTTAATCAGTGATGGTGTTAACTCGCTTACAATTAGTGAATTTGAATCACAAAAATTACTAACCCTATTGATAATTAGATTTCTTTTATTAGACACTTCTCCATTGGAGGATTCTATTGTACCGGCAATATTATCTAACTCATTTTGAAGTTTTAATAATTTATCAGGTAGGTTATGTGCGTTACTCCTTTCATCCAACATAAGCATATATTCATTAAACAATAGAATAGTCTTTTTAAACGAAAACTGATAGCTCACAATGAGTATCAAAACCGTTATCAGGCTTGTGTAAACAACTTTCTTTTTTATTTTGTCAGACAGTTTCATTAACTACGAATGGTTATTTCCAGAATGAATTCTGTTAATTTTTTACTGTTCGAGTATTTTAGATCAAAGAGTTCTACAGATTCTACAAATTTCAACTCACCAAGTACAGCTACCCAATTGTTAATTTGTAAACTTGAGTTGGAATTTCCAACAATGCGGATAGTATTCTTTTGAACTATCAAATTCTTTTTGTACTGATTTACCTCAACAGGATTAATTATCATCTCCTGAAATACCATATTCTTTGGTCGCAACGATGCTACTATATCAGCATAATATGCCAAATGTGATTTAGTATCTAAACCTGTTCTAGCTAACAATTGTTTTTTTTCAGCTAACTCTTTCTTTAATTCCTTCTCTTTCTTGAGTAATGACCTGTTTTGGAAAACATCAAGATTAATGGAATCTACTTTTTTACTATAGTGGCTATAAGCCAAAAAGTTTATGGTTAACAGGACAAAAAGTAATGCAACCCCCGTCTTCATAAATAAGGTAATTACATTATTTGTTTTATAGTCATTTGCTGAACAAACTATACTACCTATGTTGCTCGTTGTTCTACATTGATTAATTGATAAATGAGTGAATGAAGATGCCAGAGCCAATAATTGGCTACCCTTAACGGTTTCCTCTGATAAATAGTAACAGATATCATCTCCATTATATTTATCAATTCTAGTTATGTCATTGTCAGAGAAGTCAATCTGGTACGACGACGTACAGTATGATGAAACAGAATTATCAAGTATAATCTTTAATTCAGTAAGATTAAACGGACCAATAAACACATCAAGTACAATTAACCCTGCTTCCAAAAACGAATTGGAAGTTTTCTCCAATTGTTCGTTTCGGATTATTGCTGCCCATGATTCTTCATCCTTTTGAGGATGATGTGTATTAAATGAAAATTCATTATCCTTTGCAAAAGGCAGTATTTTCTTTATTATTGATTCTTCGTCGTCATTATTTTGATATTTCTTTATGATAACACCTTTACCTGTAAGTGTTAGACAAACAGGGATATTTGGTGGAATAACTTTTAATAACTGTTCTATATTTCGAATTTCTTGTTCAATTGGATCAGAAACTAGTTTACCTTTTTGAATTTTTACAATAACTACATGATAAACTATCTCATTATCAGATATAAAGTTTACTTCTATACCTGCAATTTGATTGTGAACTATGAGATTTCTTAAGTTGGTCATTGGTTAATTAGTTATTGGTTATTGGTCATTAGTCATTGGTTATTAGTCATTGGTTATTAGTTTATTAATCAGTAATCATTGGTCATTGGTTAATTAGTTATTAGTAGATAATTGTAGGTTTTATAAAGACGTTTAATTTGTCGAATGAGTTTTCCTTTGTCCGGCTTGAAAACAACCATTTTATTATTGGGATTCTGCTCAATACAGGAATGCCGCTACTGGATTCGCTAACCTTTTTTTCTTCTAATCCACCGAGCAATATCATTTCTTCATTTTTTATCCTTATTAGTGAAGTAAAACTTCTGGAAATATTCCCCGGTGGAGCTTCCTTACTTATTCTGGAAGTAAAATCGGATTGTTCAACAACAATATCCAGAGTGATTTGTTCATTACCAGAAACTATCGGATTTATCTTCAAGGTAAAGTCGACTTTTACGGGTTTGTAATGTTGTGATTGTATGTTTTGCGGGTTTTGAGTTCCAACTACGCTATTGGTTTCTTCCAGATAATACTCGGTATTCCCTATTGAAATTGTAGCTTCATGGCCGTTTAATGTTGAAAGTTTTGGTGTGGATCTTACTTTTATTAGTCCGTTACTCTCTAAAGCTTTCATTGATACATAAAAATTTGGGCTTACTTTCCCCATATTGAACCATCCAAATCCATTGAAACTACCAATGAGATTATTAATTGATTCAGAGCTCAATGTAAAATCAACACCTGGGAGCAAGGTACCTCCGGTAGCAACAGGTGCATCGCTTAATCCGGCACTTATACCGGTGGATATGGAGTAATTTGATCTGGAATCAACAATCATTACCTCTATTAATACCATTGGAACAACTTTGTCAATATCAGCGATAAATGCTTCCAACTCTGTTATAGCTTGTGAGGAACCACAAATAATTAAGCTGTTAAGATCTGGAAATTCACTTATTTCAACCCCTTCTGACAACTTGGAAGGAATAGCTGCAGTGATGTCGACCACTGTCCGGGATTTAAGTTGAATAACCTTGGTTAATCTCAGTTTTTCAATATTACGATCACCTATAAGGTAAATATCATTTACAACCTTAAAGGTATATGATGAACCGCTTAGTAGTTTTTCCAGGAAATCCTTATATCCAATATTTGTAACCTGTATTGATCTGTTACCATCAAGCTTTGAATAGATATAGTAGTTGATTCCTATTTCGTTTGAAACAGCAGCCAGAATATCGCCAATTGAGACATTTGTTGCTGCTACAGATATGTTACTTGAATTTGTTGCTGTAAAATCAAAAAAGCCTTCCTGATTAGAAGAACTACTTTTCCCATTTCTACTATTTGATTTTTTAGTGTTTGCAATAATGTCTTTATTTCGAAGGATATAAAATCCTTCGTCATTTGAGACTTCCATATCATTTGCCAGTGCAAACTTTTCTAACGATAAATCAAAGGGTGAGCTATCAATGTATGCACTTACACGCTTGTCCTGCAATCCTGGAGTAAAAATCACATTTTTACCTGATTGAGTTGTTATTTCTTTGGCGACGAGATAAAGTGAATCATACTTTAAATCCATGGATAATGTATTTTTATCAGGATTATAAACTATTTTAGGTTTACGTGACACATAAGGTAATATTGGTTCCTGGGGAGGCTCATATTTGGAAAGTGATATTATTGAACCAGTAATATCCAGGGATAAGCTGTATTGTTTACACAGAAATATGATTAGTTCTTTTGCTTGTACTTCAGCGAAATTATTTGTTACATCCTCGTGGATTGCAGGATCGATAGTTATATTCAACTGGTTTAACTTTGCCAGATTTCTTATTAATTCTTGTATGGGAACATTGCTTACAGTAAATGACACTTCCTCATTGAGTCCTGGAGCAATTGAATCCATTTGGTTAAGATGAACTGCTATTTCAGCAATCCGATCCTGACCGTGAACCGTTTTATGTGTGGATGCTATAGTTAATATAACTATAGCAATGCCAAGTAGTAGTTGGAGGCCAACATGAGATATTGATGAATGCTCACTGGTATAGCTTATGGCAGATGTTACCTCTTTTATGTTACCTTTTTCCCTCATAGTTACCAACTAATTATCATTACCTGCTTTGTTCATAATACTTTCATCATTAAGTAATAATGGAATAGCTTCATCAATGCTTGTTTCACCATGCACAACTGCTTCAAGTACCAAACTTGAGATTGTCGCAATCCCCTTTGCTACTAAATAATCATCAATTTCAGATGCCTGCTGTTTTATTAGTTTTTCCAGTTCTTTATCAACGGGTAGTACCTCATATAATGCTCTTCTTCCTTTGAAGCCTGTAAAATGGCATTGATTACAGCCAATTGCTTTATAAATCTTAATGCCTGCAATGGTATTACTTAATGCCAATGGTACTTTTTCGTCAGCCTCATTATCAATTGTTTTGCAGTGTGGACAAAGCAGTCTGATTAGTCTTTGTGCTACGGATAGCACAAGTGTGTCGGCAAGGTTGTATGCCGGAACTCCCATGTCGATTAATCGGCTAATTGTTCCCCAGGCAGAGTTTGTATGCACTGTAGAAAGCACAAGGTGTCCTGTTAATGCAGCTCTAATTGCCATTTGAGCGGTGTCAACATCACGTATTTCACCTAACATTATTATGTCAGGATCCTGGCGAAGGAAGGTACGTAATGCTCTGGCAAATGTTAACCCTATTCCTTCGTTTAGCTGTACCTGGTTAACACCATCAATTGTGTATTCAACGGGATCTTCAATGGTTAATATGTTGGAATCATCCGTATTTAGGATTTTTAGCGTTGCGTATAGGGTAGTTGTTTTACCTGAGCCTGTTGGCCCGCTTATTAATATAATACCCTGATTTCGCTTTGTGCCGGTTAAATAATTATTAAGTTGGTTTTGATTAAACCCCAGGCTTTCAATATTAATCTCGGTGGTGTCGTTGCTTAGCAAACGCATAACTATTTTTTCACCATAAATGGAAGGTAGCGTAGACACACGAATGTCGAATTTGCCAGTAGCAGTATCATGCACCATTCTTCCATCCTGAGGCAAACGCTTTTCAGCAATGTCGAGATTCGATTTTACTTTTATTTTGTTAAGCAGACTTGGATATTCCTTTGGATTCAGGCTGTATTTTTCGATGAGTTTACCATCAATACGAATTCTGATTCTGCATTTTTGTTCCATGGGCTCGATATGGATATCACTCGATCTTGATTGGTGAGCATCATTAATAATACGCCCCAAAAAATCATCAACATCCTGATTGGCAAGCTTGTGAACTTTTTTTACAGTGCTACCATTATGACTTCTGTAATATCTTGCCAGGGCATGCTTTATTGTTTCATCATCTGCATAGCTGAATTTAATATCTTTTCCCATTACAAGTTCCAACTCATCTTCCACAATATCTACATTATTTTTATCTGAATAAAAAGTAATGCTACGTCCGTTTACTTCTTTTGGAATTACTTTGTAATGCCAAGCTTGCTCAGATGTTATCAGCTGCTGTATTTCTATGTTTATGTCGATATTGCTCATAATAAACTACCAGTATGAATAGAATCCCCCAATAAATCCAAGGGTTTTAAAATCGCTTGTAAGATCGATGAGATTTAGTCCATCCTGTAATACAATTACTATTGACAATAATACACCCACAATACCTGCCAATGGTATAAACTTGGCTTTTTTTGAAAATGGTAATGCGATGAGCTGATATATTGCGGCACTTAGAAATGATAAGAGTAAAAATAGTACTAGATTTATTGGTGAGAGAGCAATGGATATTAGTCCAAACGCCAGTATATCGGCAGAACCAATGGAACTATCGAGTATATATGTTATTTTACCATTCTTAATGCTAACTAAGATCGTTGTCATTAACAGCAAGAACACTATGACCAGAAAATTCATGACAATATTTTCAAGCAGGTTGTAGTATTGCTCACCCTGCAATGATTTTAAGAGCAGCAGTATTGCAACTATGGGGAAGTAATACCAACTAATTAATCTACTGGTAAAATCCTGATAGCTAATAATCAGCAATATGCTTACGGATAGAATTGTCAGTAGCCACATATTAATCTTTTAACACTTCCAGTAGGTTTTTTTCCTGATCAATTTCCCAGACATTATACACACCATCTCCATCAAAGTCAACCACGGATGTTGCTCTAGCCAGGAATGCATTATTACTATAATCCACAATTTCGATTAGGTAATTTGCTTTACCACCTTCATCGACGGTTTTAGATTGCTCAAACCCCAACTCTATCAAGTCATCGCTATATCGAGAGTGCATGTAAAAATGACTTTTCTCGAGCATATGGAGATGCCCAAGTTGCATTTGAGCTTCGGTACTTTTGGCTTTGGTAATTAATGGTAATAAGCTTGGCAGTACCATAAGGATTAACACACCAATAATTATGAGTACCACCAAAAGTTCGTTTAGGGTGTACCCTTTAAGTTTCTTCGTAAAGATTTTCTTCATGATTGCGCAATTTGAACGTTCTAGTTATTAATTGCACAATGAGCATAAAAATGTCTTTGTTTGAGTAAGTATTTTTTGAAAATAAAAAATTAATGTCAAAGAATTACTGCGTGCAGGTATCTTTGAGGGCAATTAAATATATTCGGAAAATGTTCTTGTCGGTGTTTGTATTTTATAATAAACAGGCGTCTTATTTGGGTTTTTACATTTGAATACTGGATTTATGTTGCTAAGATCCAAATTATTTAGTTGAATGGGCTACTGTCTTAAAAACATATGATTTTGCTATTCAAATCGAAACTTACTATTGCCAATTTGAAAATCGAGTAACTCGACCTATGTCACCATAATTTTGCACAAACCACATATTACCATCTTTATCCTGACAAATATCACTAATTGGGTATTCTTTTAAGTTTTCATCATCGTAATGTATGAGATTTGTGCCATCATACCTAGCTACACCTTCGTAGGCGAAGCCAATCCAAATATCACCATTGGTACTTTGGTATAAACTTTTTACCCATTCATGAGGTAATTCTAGAAAATCAATCCAAGCTCCTTCTTCATACTTTTTTAAGCCTTCATAATATGCTGCGGCGTACACATCACCTTTTTCTGTAATTAATACGCATTCCATATATTCACTCCATAATTCTGGATTTATATCATAAAACTCCCAGTTGCTACCATCAAAACTATATAGTCCATCCCAACCCCCTATCCAGAGTAAACCTTTATGATCAACAACACTAAATTTTACAAACCCATCATTTAACGTTAAGTTATTTGGGATTCTGTATTTTTCCCATATGGAACCGTTGAAATTATAAAAGTCTTTCCCAGCTGTACACACCCATATTGAATTGTTTGTTCCTTGGGAAATATTAATAATATTAGAAATATCCTCATTAGGAATAATCCATTGATTGTTTTCTAATCTCATTAATTTATTATTCTTTACTCCTGCCCAAATTTTTCCGGTATTGTCTTGAAAAATATCAGCTATGATTTGATTCTCGAATTCTTCCAAATGGAAATTTCCATTTTCATATGTTGTAATTCCACCCGTTTGTCCAATATATATTTTACCATCTTTATCACAGGTAACACTGTGTGCGGCTGAGTTCAATATACCATCCCCACTATTGAATATAGTCCATTGATTCTTAGGGGTGTTGTCCTCTTTATTACATGAGCATATTATTAAACTAATAATAGCTAATGTGAAAATAATTCTTTTCATAGTATCTGATTCTTTAATTCCTATAAACTTTAATATTCTTTCGGGGTTATATCCATGATGCTCATAAAGTTAAAACGGTGAGCACTCAATTGGGCTGTTACTCCTTTGTCGTGGTGCCATAAAATTACTGCCCCCTTTTTTGTTGATTAATCCTATATCATCAAACTCAAACACCAATGATATCTCATGGGATGGACCGGTGAAGTTATGCATTGCATTGATATTCATTTCGTAGGAGTACATTACCTTAATCCTCGATTCTTCGTTGAATGGAACGTTAATACCTGCCATAGCCGTGAATGTGCTGAACTCATCATATTCCAAGGTCTGGTTCTTGTACCACAAACCCAAATATACATGCGACATATAAATGTTCATTCCCAATGTGTATAACATCATACTCGACTGATGCTGAACCATAATACCGGGATTTAACTTAAAGCCCTGCCGCTTGGAGTAATATCCCTGATCTTCTCTGATGGTGATAATGAAATCCAGATTGTATACATACTTTCTGGGTAACTTTGCAACTACCTCGAAAAAAGATTGGTTGGGAGTTGTTATATGATGTACTGCAGCTCCCAAAGTTCCTTCCAAGTCATTATTACCTTTGAACTGAAAAACTCCTCCAAAGGCAAAGTCAGGGAAAACTACCTTGTCTCGGGATGCTCCTGTAAAGGCAGTAGGATAAACATTTCCCCATCGGGGATCCAACTGATCGGAGAATACCAAATTATCCCAGTTTAACTGCTGGGTGACGATGGATGCCAATGCTCCCAACTGAAAGATGGTATTCTTACTGATTGGAATACGTACACTTGGCATTATACCAATGGTATTGGTCTTTAATACTCCCTTGCCTGCTCGACTCTGATTTGCTATTATTCCTATTCCACCTGCTCCTGGTAAACTCCTCTCCGCAACATCTGCACTGAAGCTATAGGTATGATAGTCTCCCGACAATCCTGTCCACTGCCTACGATAGTTGAGCCTTGATTTTAATCCGGTTGTTAAGCCAACATTGGCCGGATTGTAATAGGTGGGATTGTTATAAAACTGTGAGTAGTCAAAGTCCTGAGAATAGCTGATTTGGGGTAGAGCTATTACTATCGTTAGTACTAGTATTAAGGTTGAGATTGAGGTTGAGATTGAGGTTGAGGTTGAGATTGAGGTTGAGGTTGAGGATATAGTGGAGAAAGAGTTTGATGTTATTGTTGTTGTCATGGTTTTCGTTGTTATCATTGTTCAATTCTATCTAATCAAAGTAACCGATCCACTGGTGGCGTTGTTTCCATCACCATTGTCGGTGCCCTTCCATATAGTCCCGTCTTCAAATACTGCACTTACCCTCCAAATGTATGAGCCGGTGGGCATGTCCTTGTTTTCATAGGTGCCATCCCAACCTTCTGCTGGTACACCATCAACTAGCTTGGTGCTCTCAAAAACTAAGTTGCCCCACGCACTATATACTTCCAGTTTGTAATTTTTTAAGTTTATGCCCAGTGGCTTGAACTCCCTGAGCTCTGAATTGGAATTGTTTGGTAAAAATGCATTGGGTAAGAATAGATTTGTGAATAGCAGATCGTAAATCTGATGTACAGTATCCGGACATCCATAGTCGGTGTAACTTACTAACATTATGTCATAGTTGCCATCTACTTCATACTGATGGGTTGGACTTTCTTCTGCGCTGCTTTCTCCATAGTCGTAATCGAAGTCCCAGTAATAGCTTGTAGCATCCTGGGAGAGATTTTGCAAATAGATATTTCCCTGTTGTACAGTGTCAATGATAGTAAAGGCTGTTGTGGGAATAGGCCAGATTTCTATCGCATGGCTTGTGTCATCACTACAGTTGTTCTCATCTATTACTATCAACTGTGAACTATATGTTCCTATTGTATTATAGATGTGTATTACCTGAGTGGACTCCATGGTTGTATCTGAATTTATCTCTGATAGTGGATCTCCATAGTCCCATATCCAATAGGCTATGTCAGAACTCTCACTCACCGACTCATCATTGAAGTAAGTGTAGTAAGTCATACACTGATCTTCAAAGCTGAACTCTGCAACTGGTAGTTTGTAGATGGTGATAGTGTCTGTTAAGGTGTCCCTGCATCCAAAAGCATTTGATACTATTAACTGTGGTATGTAATTGTCATACCTCTGGTACAAGTAACTTGTGTCTTGTACATTGGCAGTGTCGCTTATTGTTAATGTATTGCCAAAGTCCCAATGCCACATGGTTATGGGGGAGCCATTGGTTAGGCTGCTGTCAAAGAACATCGTCGTGTCGTTTAAACAACCGTTATCAACTAACATACCCGCAACAGGGGTTGGATTGACAGTGAAGGTTACTATGACCGTGTCCTGCAATGTTATCCCTGATACCGTTGCAACTATTATCAACTGTACATCATAATCGCCATGGGCGATGTAGGTATGACAAATGGGATTCTGATATTCTGTGTAATCATAGGTAGTGCCATCACCAAAGTCCCAGCGCCATTGTTCTATTATGGTTGTATTGCTGGTTAATGCAGAAGAATCTACAAAGCATAACTCATATCTTGCGCAGTTGGTACTATCGGGTAATATGAAGTCGGCCATTACACATGCCTGAACAAATACATCCTGAGTGATTGAGTCTATACATCCATTATAGTTGGTTACTATCAGCTTTACCTGATAGATGCTGTCATTTGGTCCGTATAGATGTGTTGGGTTTTGATCTGTGCTGGTGTTGGCTGCTCCTGAGCTTGTGTCGCCAAAGTCCCAGTACCAGAATTCAATAAACTCTCCACCTCCCAATGATATGTCAGTAAACTGGGTTGGGGTGCTACATGAGCCTATGGTATTTGTAAACTGTGCTGTTGGCAATGAGTCTACTCTTACTTCTTTGTAGATAATTGTTTCACAGTCGTTGGTATCGATGGCCATTAGCTCTACTATATATAATCCCGGATTGGCGAAGGTATGTAGAATGGTATCATAGAATGTGATCTCCGGTGGTGATCCATCATTAAAGTTCCAGCTATAGTTTACTATACTGTCCGTTTCTGGTTCATAGGTTACCTCGAACAAAGTACTCTGTTCTAAACATTCCTTTGAGGATGTAAAATTGATTGATAATGTACCATGCAAGCATATCTGATCATTTGTATCTGATGCACTACATCCATTGTTGTCGGTTACCTCCAGTATTACTGTGTAGCAAGTGTCGGTTTGTGGAAATATATAAGATGGATCGATTTCTGTGGAATAATAATTTTCATATAAATTCCAGTTCCAACCAATCACCGGACTACCATCAACTCCTGGTAGGGATTCATCAAAAAAGTTTAACTGACCTTCGGGATCACATACCTGATCGTAACTAAAGCCTGGTATAGGTAATCCGAAAATATGTATAAACTGTGATAAAGTATCTGTACAACCATAGTTATCGGTAACGATTAATGTTACCTGATAATCAGTGTTGTTATTGTAAAGATGTGTGGGATCTTCAAGTGTTGATGTTGAACCATCGCCAAAGTCCCAATTCCAGCCTGTGATAAAGCCATATTGGCTATAGCTTAAGTCTGTAAAGTAGGTGCTGTCACCAATACAGGTATTTTCATAATTGAAGCTTGTTTCCGGAGTTCCGTTTACAACTATTTCATGGCTTACCGAATTTTGGCATCCCTCTGCCCCTGTTTCAGTTACTGTTAGTGTTACATTATAAACGCCCGGGGCAGCATACATATATGTTGGGTTTTGATCTATTGATGAACCTCCATCACCAAAATCCCAATACCATGTGCTGATGTTGGTACCTGTTGCCTCAAATTGCGCAAACTCACCAAGACAGATACTATCATCTAGTATGGTAAATTCCACTTCAGGTAATGGGGCAACTATTATTTCCTGCTCAGTGGTATCAGTACAACCCAGAGTGCTAACAATTATAAGTGTTGCTATGTATGTTCCGGGTTCTGTATAAAGATGTGAAGGATTTTGTAATGTTGAATGGTCTTGGGTTCCCGATCCCGGATCGCCAAAATACCAATCCCATGAATAGATATCATAACCTCCTGCAGGTGTACTTAGATCAGTAAATAGAACGGGTATATTGTAACAGGTTTCTTCATAGCTATAGTTGGCTATTGGTGAACTAACTACTTCTACTTGTACTATCAATTCGTTTTCACATCCATCTTCATCAGTTACAGTTAAACTAACTGAATAGATCCCATC
>CALDOI010000228.1 GCA_937912115.1 uncultured Bacteroidota bacterium
TGTCGTACAATGGTACACATCAATGGGCGATTTCAGGGCGCAGTTACGCGAGGATTTGGTACCCATGACAGCACAGAATTTTATCGACCTTACCAATGCAGAATTTTATGATGGGCTTATATTTCATAGGGTAATTATTGATTTTATGATACAGGATGGTTGTCCCAACGGAAATGGAACCGGAGGACCGGGATACACCTTTGATGATGAATTCCATCCCGACCTCCGCCATGATGAACCCGGAATACTTTCGATGGCAAACTCAGGCCCCAATACTAATGGTTCACAATACTTTATAACTGTGGTTCCAACAGATTGGCTCGATGATGTTCACTCAGTTTTTGGAAAAATAATTGATGGTATGGAAGTGGTTTATGCCATAAGCGAAGTTGAGACAAACAGCAATGATAAACCACTAATAGATGTTGTTATTGACAGCATAAGGGTTGTGACAGGTGATCCCGCAATTACCCTAACTTCCCCTATAGCCGGTTCTAAATTGAATGGTTATACTGTAAATCACATTACCTGGGATAGTGAATTTATTGCTGATGTTAGAATCGAGTTCTCATCAGATAACGGACAAACATGGGAAGATATCGTGGACACAACCTCGGCCAACACAAGATCATATTTATGGCCGGCAACAAATATTATTTCAACCGAGTGCTTAATAAAGATAAGCGATGTTGCTAACCCTGATATTTTCAGCATTACAGAAACACCATTTACATTATGCAGATTAGACTTATTATCCCCAAATACAACCAGTCTTTACCGTGTGGGAACACCTGTTGAAGTTACCTGGGATAGTGAGTTGGTTGGTGATTTAACTCTATCCTACAAACCATGTTTGGATTGTGACTGGATAATAGTAGAAGAAAACATTCCCGTTGACAGTAATTCATACATGTGGACTCCGGAAGTAGCAACCATGTGGTGTAAGGCACAGTTAAGCGAAACATTATTTCCTGATGTCACCGACGAATCCTCAAGTTTCTTTTTTATTTTCCGGTTGGATTTAACATCACCTGAAGGTGGAGAAAACCTGGCCGGGCAAAGCCAATTTGATATAGGTTGGGACAGTGAGATTATTAACGATGTTAAAATTGAATTTTCATCCAACAATGGACAAAGCTGGAGTACAGTGGTTTCAAGTGTACCAGCAGAGGATAGTATATATCAATGGACTGTACCAAACATAAATTCCGATGAATGTTTTATTAAGTTAACGTCTCCGGGTATACCCGACAAATACTCCATCAATGAACTACCATTTT
The DNA here is from genome assembly GCA_937912115.1 of uncultured Bacteroidota bacterium. GTDB lineage: Bacteria > Bacteroidota > Bacteroidia > Bacteroidales > F082. The sequence continues at coordinate 1,281 of CALDOI010000228.1, forward strand.
CAATTTATCATACTGTAGGTATCGAAAATCTTATAAACTCAGATGTATCCGAACTTAAAATATTTCCAAACCCTGCATCTGAAAGTATAACCATTTCATTGGAAAATAGGAAGATTCAAGGAGCGCAAGTTAATATTTACAACTCCAACAGCCAAGTGATGTTTCATACCTCTCATAATTCTTTACAATCTATTTCCGTTGACTTGAGGAATTGGGGAAGTGGTTTGTATGTTGTTTTGGTCAGGGGAACAAATGGTTCGTTTTCCAAAGCGACTTTTGTTGTGGAGTAGGTGTTTATTTGTACTTTAAAATGTACCTGACGAGCATCTTGTCTAACCTATATTAAATGATAGTTTTATTCCCACAATAATCATCCCCGTTCCCATGATGGCCAGAATTAGCCCCATGAGTTTGCCAATAACCTTTATGATATTGTTGCCCAGCTTTTTGACAATGATATCGCTCATGGTAAACGCCCAATAGGTCAACAGAAGCATGATTGCGAAGATGATTATTACAATGCCAATATGCAAAAACGATCCATCGGTAATGTTGTTCATGGCGGTAACAATGGTTCCAGGACCTGCTATGATGGGAATGGCCAAAGGAGAAATGGCAATTCCTTCATCCGGGACTTCTTCACCGGTGCTGTGGACTTTTGATGAGTTCGACATCAGCATTTGAAATCCCACATAAAAAATAAGAAAACCTCCGGTAATTTTGAAAGCCGGTATGGTGATGTCAAAAAGCTCAAAAATATATTTCCCCATGATGACGAAGGCGACCACGATAACAAAAGCTGTAATACAGGCCTTGCGGGCAATTCTCTTCTTTGATTCTTTGTTGTTATCAGCCGTAAGCGACAAAAAAACAGTTGTCATGGAAATGGGATTTACCATGGCAAAGAATCCAGTGAATACAGTGATGGAATAGGTAAGGAGTTCGTTCATGCAGCAATAAATTGATCTATAATGTATGAAATAGATTCGCAAGGCGAAAATATACAAATTCTCGGTATCTGACTGGCATTTGTTTTGTAGTGCAATTGTACCAACCCTTTCTCAAACGATTTACTGTTAACCAGCTGTAATTTTTGTTCAAATTGGCCTTCCTTGATTAGCCGGATTGCGTTTTAATCTCTTTGGTAAATTCCCCGTCCGCTTGCCGGCGGGGTAGTTCATTTCTTCCTCCTGAAGAATGGAGCGATAATTATAGCTTTGAAATTTATAATGTGGATAGCAAAGTTATTCATTGCCAGGTGGAGAAAATAATTCAACAAGGAGAACAGGTATTAGAAATTGATTTATCGAAATTATCATCAGGAGTGTATTTGATAAACTTTGGAGGTGTTACCAAATGTATTTCTCAGAAGTTTATAAAGAATTAAATGTCAAGCCAATAGCTAACGAGACCCGCCGGGTTAGAAAAAACCCGTCGGGTCAAAAGTAACTGTCATTCTGAGCGATAGTGAAGAATCTAATTTTCTATAGATTCTAACGATGGATTCTTCCTGTTTTGTGCGCGACGTGAACGCACTGAAAAACTACTTCTGAATATCAAT
>CALDOI010000229.1 GCA_937912115.1 uncultured Bacteroidota bacterium
GTTGTATAATATGATTTCATTGCGGTGTTGTATGGAAGCTGCCCTTATTAATCAGGTCAGTAGAAAGATTAAAAATTCAACATATTACAAATCATAAGATTTGAACACCACTCAGCGTAGTCAGAGACTACGCTGAGTACATGCCTTTGATTTATAAAGCTCATTCTGAAATTTAATTGTATTACATCTGAGGTCCGGCAGCTACTAAACTTTTTCCCTCATCATTATCAGTATACTGTTTAAAGTTATTTATAAACAAATGAGCTAAATCTTTGGCTTTTTTGTCCCATTCACTTGGGTCAGCATAAGTATCTCGAGGATCAAGAATCTTTGGATCTACTTTTGGAAGTGATGTTGGCACTTCAAGATTAAAAATAGGGATTACTTTTGTTTTTGATTTTTCAATGGATCCATCTAGAATTGCATCAATAATTCCCCTGGTGTCCTTTATAGAAATTCGTTTTCCTGTTCCGTTCCATCCGGTGTTTACAAGATAAGCTTCGGCATTATTTGCTTCCATCTTTTTCACAAGTTCCTGACCGTATTTAGTAGGGTGAAGTGTTAAGAATGCAGCTCCAAAACATGCTGAGAAAGTAGGTACAGGAGTAGTTACACCAACTTCAGTTCCAGCTAATTTTGCAGTAAATCCTGATAAGAAGTGATATTTTGTTTGCTCAGGAGTTAGCTTTGCTACTGGTGGCATTACGCCAAAAGCATCTGCAGTAAGGAATATAACTTTTGTCGCAGGACCAGCCTTTGACACAGGTTTAATAATATTTTCGATGTGATAAATGGGATAAGATACTCTTGTATTTTGAGTAACTGATCCATCCTTAAAATCAATTATACCATCTTTATCAAGCGATACATTTTCAAGAAGAGCATCTCTTTTTATTGCATTGAAAATATCTGGCTCACTTTCTTTGTCCAGGTTTATTGTTTTTGCATAACAACCACCTTCAAAGTTAAAAATACCATCATCATCCCAGCCATGCTCATCATCGCCAATTAATGCGCGTTTTGGATCGGTCGACAGAGTAGTTTTACCTGTTCCCGATAATCCAAAGAAAATAGCCGTGTCACCTTTTTTTCCAACATTTGCCGAGCAGTGCATTGCTGCCATTCCTTTTAATGGTAAATAGTAATTCATTATTGAGAAAATACCTTTTTTCATTTCTCCACCATACCAGCTTCCACCAACAACTGCTTTACCTTCCGTTAGATTAAAAACAACAAAGTTTTCGGAATTGAAAGGAACATCATCTGTTCGTTTCATCGACTTCCAATCAGGGTTATTTGTTTTTGCTGCATTGAGCATTACAAAATCTGGTTTATAGTTCTCAAGCTCTTCTTCCGTTGGTCGGATAAACATATTTTTAACAAAGTGAGCCTGCCAGGCAACTTCCATAATGAATCGTACTTTTATTCTTGAATCAGGATTGGCACCTGCATAACCATCTACAACATATAGCTTTTTACCCGATAATTGTTTTGCGCCTAGATCATAACAATGTTTCCATGTAGCTTCATCAACAGGTTTATTGTCAGATGATTTTGCTTGTTCCGACCACCAAACTGTATTCCTTGTTTTATCATCAAGTACGATGTATTTATCTTTAGGAGATCTTCCGGTGAATTTGCCTGTCATCACATTAACAGCACCAAGCTCACTCAACTGACCCTTTTCGTAACCATCAAGATTAGGATTCATCTCATCTTGAAAAAGTTTTTCATAAGATGGATTATAGATAAGTTCTTTAACATCAGTAATGCCGTATCCGGCTAGATCAGATTTGATCTTGTTTAAATCAATGGCCATAATAAATATTTTTGAATTAATTAACTTAATTTTAGAAGGTGCAAATTACTAAATATAATATTAGGACATAAAAAAAGCCATCCAAAAATTATTGAATGGCTTTAATATAGAATCAGTAAAAATTATTTGTTTTTACGCTTCCAACTACGTTTGTTTACAATAGTTGCTTGTGCCGCTGCTAAACGAGCAATTGGAACTCGATAAGGTGAACAACTTACATAGTGTAAACCAGCACGATGACAGAATTCGATGGAACTTGGCTCACCACCATGTTCTCCGCAAATTCCGAGTTTAATTTTCTTATTTGTTTTCTGACCTTTTTTAACTGCCATTTCCACAAGTTGACCAACACCTTCCTGATCAAGAACCTGGAATGGATCATTCTTAAGAATTCCTTTTTCGATGTATATTGGAAGAAATTTACCTGCATCATCTCGCGAATAACCAAATGTCATTTGTGTAAGGTCATTTGTTCCGAATGAGAAAAATTCTGCAGATTTGGCAATTTCGTCAGCTGTTAATGCAGCTCTTGGAATCTCAATCATGGTGCCAACCATAAAGACAATTTTTTCTCCTCTTTCTTCAAATACTTTAGCAATAGTATTTCTTACTATTTCCTCTTGCATTTTCATCTCAGCTAAGGTTCCTGTTAAAGGAATCATAATCTCAGGATAAGTTTTGATTTTACGTTTCTTAAGATTAAGTGCAGCTTCTATAATTGCGCGGCTTTGCATCTCTGTAATTTCAGGATATGTATTACCTAATCGGCAACCACGGTGACCCAGCATTGGGTTAAATTCACTTAGATCTTCAACTTTATCCTTAACTTCTTGTAACGAGATACCCATTACATCAGCCATTTCTTGCTGACCTTTTTCATCATGTGGTACAAACTCGTGCAATGGTGGGTCAAGTAACCTTACTGTTACAGGTAAATCGTGCATTGCTTCAAAAATTCCTTCAAAATCTTTACGCTGAATTGGTAATAGTTTAGCTAAAGCCTCACGTCTACCAGCTTCTCCATCGGCAAGAATCATTTCACGCATTGTTGTGATTTTATCATCACCAAAAAACATATGCTCGGTACGGCAAAGACCAATTCCTTGTGCGCCAAAATCACGAGCAACCTGAGCATCTAGTGGAGTATCAGCATTTGTGCGAACATAAAGCTTAGCTTTTTTGTCGGATAGTTTCATTAATTTTCCAAAATCTCCGCTTAATTCAGGTTCTACAGTTGCTATTCTTCCGTCATATACTTCTCCGGTTGATCCGTTTAACGAGATAAAATCACCTTCTTTGTATGTTCTACCATCCATTTTAAGTGTTCTATCTTTATAATTTACTTTTATACTTCCAGCTCCCGAAACACAACATTTACCCATACCACGAGCAACAACGGCTGCATGTGAGGTCATTCCTCCTCGAGCAGTTAGTATACCTTCGGCAGTGTTCATACCTCCAAGGTCTTCAGGTGAAGTTTCGATACGAACAAGGATAACTTTTTTACCTTCACTTGCCCAACGTTCTGCATCGTCGGCGTGGAATACAATTTGACCGGTTGCAGCACCAGGTGATGCTGGTAAACCTTTCGACATTACTTTTGCGTCACTTATGGCTTTCTTATCAAAAACAGGATGTAATAGCTCATCAAGTTTTTCAGGATTAACACGCATGATCGCTTCTTCTTTGTTGATCATCTTTTCACTAAGCATATCCACGGCAATTTTTACCATTGCAGCTCCTGTGCGTTTTCCACCACGAGTTTGAAGTAACCAAAGTCTTCCGTTTTCAACGGTAAATTCAATGTCCTGCATATCGCGATAATGATTCTCAAGTTTATTTTGAGTATCAAATAACTCTTTGTACATAATTGGCATTGCTTCTTCAAGAGAAGGATAATTAGCAGCGCGATCTTTTTCAGTTACCTGAGCAAGTTTAGCCCAACGTATGGAACCTTCTTTTGTAATTTGCTGAGGTGTACGTATACCTGCAACAACATCTTCGCCTTGAGCATCAATCAGGTACTCACCATTAAATAGGTTCTCTCCTGTACCTGCATCGCGTGTAAACGCAACACCTGTAGCCGAATTTAGACCCATGTTTCCAAATACCATTGCCTGAACGTTAACAGCTGTTCCCCATTCGTCTGGAATTTTTTCCATTTTACGATAAAGTTTGGCTCTATCATTCATCCAGCTATCGAAAACAGAAGTAACTGAACCCCATAGTTGTTCCCATGGATCGACAGGGAAATCGTGACCAGTTTGTTTCTTAACAGCTAGTTTAAATCTGGTAACCAATTCTTTAAGGTCGTCAACTGAAAGATCATTATCCAGCTCTACGCCTTTTTCTTCTTTCATGTTATCAATAATTTCTTCGAATGGGTCTGGATCTTCTTTCGACTCAGGTTTCATCCCAAGAACAACATCACCGTACATCTGAACAAATCGACGATATGAATCCCATGCAAATCGTGCATTCCCTGATTTTTTTGCTATTCCTTCAACCGCAGCATCATTAAGCCCCAGATTAAGAACCGTATCCATCATACCTGGCATAGATGCTCTGGCACCGGAACGGACGGAAACCAATAGAGGGTTTTCTTTATTGCCAAATTTGGCTCCCATAATGTTTTCCAACTCAATCACAGCTTCTTCTACTTCTTTTTTAATGGCATTAACAACAGCATCTTTACCTTTTTCGTTGTATAGGGTACAAACTTCAGTTGTAATGGTAAATCCCGGAGGTACCGGAACTCCGATTAAATTCATCTCGGCAAGGTTTGCACCTTTACCTCCAAGTAAGTTTTTCATTGTGGCATTACCTTCGGCCTTACCATCGCCAAAAGTATAAACATGCTTTCTTTTTGCCATTCTATAAATATTTAGTTAAAGTTACGTTCGTAAATTAAGGATGCAAAGGTAATCAAAAAACCTTCTTGAATTCCATTAAAAGAGTATAAAATTGATATAAATTAACAGCAAACGTTTGCGCTGATTTATGTGTTATTAATCTAATAAATAATTGGTTATGGTAATAATATAATGATTGTTGACGAGAGAAAGTTATGTAACCATTTGTAATTCCTAATACTGCGCCTATGGCAATAAATATCTGTTATCGATACTAAAAGATATTTGCTATTTGGAATCAAAATCAATAGCGAATTTATTTAAAATAAATGCATTTAATTAATTGTCCCCCTCCTACTATTTTATAAGTTTGCTTTTCTTTTTTATTGAATGAAAACTCACGTAGGATGCATAAAATAGGAATTAGATACGAAGATAAGTATGTAATGGAAAGACGAGTAGCACTTGTTCCGGATCATATAGTCGAGCTTGTTAATAAAGGTATTGAGTTTGAGGTTGTTAAATCTGAAAAGCGTATTTTTAAGGATGAGGAGTTTGTTAAGGCTGGTGCTAACCTGGTTGATGAGATTACAGATGCATCGGTAGTACTTGGAGTTAAGGAAATGCCCATCGATTTTTTTGAAGAAGAAAAGACCTATATTTTCTTTAGCCATACAATTAAAGGACAACCTTATAACATGCCATTACTTAAGCAGATGATGGCAAAGAAAGTTAATTTGGTTGAATATGAGCGTATTGTTAATGATAGAGATCAGCGACTTATTTTCTTTGGTAGGTTCGCCGGATTAGCCGGGATGATTAACTCCCTATGGTCGGCCGGACAACGTTGGAAAGAGTTTGGGATCGAAACCCCATTTTTAAGTTTAAAGCAAACCCATAAGTATAATTCACTCTATGAAGCTAAAGATGCAATTGCAAAAGTAGGGGAGGATATTAAGGAAAAGGGTTTGCCAAAGGAAATTACCCCACTAATTGTGGGATTTACCGGCTATGGTAATGTGGCAAGGGGAGCTCAGGAAATTATTGACATGCTAAATGTTGAAGAAATTAAACCAGATGAATTAACCTCTGATTTTATTAATGACCATGAGTCGGATAGTACTATTTACAAGGTTGTTTTTAAAGAATCGGATCTAAGCGAGCCATTGGATAAAGATAAAGAATTTGTACTTCAAGAATATTATGACCATCCCGCTTTATTTAAAAGCAAGTTTGAGCATCACATTCCAAATATGACGATTCTAATGAACTGCATGTATTGGGATGATAGTTATCCCATTTTGGTTACAAAAGATTATCTTGAAAAATTATATAAGCAAGGCAATCCAAAATTAACGGTAATTGGTGATGTTACATGCGATCCTGAAGGATCCATTGAATGTACTCACAAAGGAACCGAAATTGAAGATCCTGTTTTTGTTTATGATCCAATAACAAGAAAACCAAAGATGGGATTTAGTGGTGATGGTATTTTGATTATGGCTGTTGACATCCTACCATCAGAATTACCCCGCGAAGCTTCCCAAACATTTTCAGATGCATTGGTTGAATTTATTCCTGATATCGTAAACACTGATTTTAATGTGCCATTTGACGACCTTAAACTACCTATGCCAATTAAGCGCGCATTAATACTTCATAAAGGAATACTAACACCGGATTATCAATACCTTAATGAATACTTATAGTTATTATCATAATTCATCATTAAATAGAAAAATATAAACTTGTTAATAAATGAAATGAGCCTATTAAATAAATGTTCAGCAAATGAATATTTATAATTGGTTAATTCCATCTGACAAATAAAAAAATTACATACAGATGAAAAAAATATTAATACTTGGGGCTGGTTTATCAACAAATATCCTCATCGATTATTTATTGAAAAATGCAGTTGAGTATGATTGGCACGTAACTGTTGCTGATATTAATGAAGAAATAGCAAGATCGAAAGTTAATGGTCATGATCGCGGTACTGCCAGAATTTTTGATATTAGTGATGATACCGAGAGCTGGCGAACAATTGCTGAGCATGATGTAGTAATATCTATGCTTCCGGCCTCAATGCATCATTTAGTTGCTAAACAATGTATTGATTTAAGAAAACCAATGCTTACAGCATCTTATGCTTCGGATGAAATAAAGGCTCTTGAGGAAAAAGCTATTAAAGCTGGTATTCCAATTTATATGGAGTTGGGATTAGATCCCGGTATCGATCATATGTCGGCAATGAATGTGATTAACAGGATTAAATCGGAAGGAGGAGAGTTAACCTCCTTTTATTCGTTTACAGGCGGACTCGTTGCTCCAGAGTATGATAATAATCCTTGGAATTATAAATTTACATGGAATCCTCGTAATGTTGTAATGGCGGGTAATGGAGTTTCTCAATTTATTCTAAATGGACAGTATAAATACATCCCTTATCATAGATTATTCGATCGTACTCTTTCTCGAAAAATTTTGCAATATGGAGATTTTGAGGTATATGCCAACAGGGACTCATTAAAATACAGGATTATTTATAACCTTAAAGATATCCCCTCAATGTATAGGGGTACCATACGCCGTCCGGGTTTTTCTAAGGCCTGGAATGTTTTTGTTAGATTAGGTATAACGGAAGATAGTTATACAATTGAAAATTCTGAAAACATGACATATAGGCAGTTCATAAATTCTTTTTTAAGATATGAACCAGATGTGCCTGCTGAGATTAAACTTCAGGAATATTGTCAAAATGCATCCGATCCGGTTGTAATGGAGAAACTTAAGTGGCTTGGTATTTTCGATAATAGAAAAGTTGGATTAAAAAATGCAACGCCGGCTCAAATATTACAAAAATTGCTTGTTGAAAAATGGACGATGGACCCTTATGACAAAGACATGATCATTATGCAACATGAGTTCAAGTATAATTTAAAGGGGGTTGAAAAGATGATTGTTTCTGCCATGGCTGTAATTGGAAAAAATCAAACAGAAACAGCTATGGCAATAACAGTAGGCCTGCCTTTAGCTATAGCAACAAAATTGCTGCTTCTGGGGAAATTCAATCATACTGGAATAAAACTACCTATCGAAGAGGATATGTATAAACCAATCCTGGATGAGCTTGAAACCTTTGGTATAACTTTTGAGGAATCAGAATATCTGGTAGGATAGTTATCTTAAAAATTACTACTGATAAAGTTACTATAAAACTTGCCAGAATAGAATCTTAATAGTTTCTTCCGGCAAGTTTTTTTGTGTCTATATGCAAACATTTTTGCTTTATTATAATAAATTTTGAATAAATGAAATATTTACTATTAATACTGCTTATTGGTATAGCGATTTATTATGCTATGAAATGGCAATCCTCATCAAATAAAGAAAAGTCAGGGAATGATACTGGTAATAATCCATATGGAAATAATAATAAATCAAATTCAGGCAAATCAGATACGGGTCCATATACCAATCACAATTCAGGAGGCAACCCATTATCATCAGGAACAAATTATGCCAAATGGATAGGAGGGGGGCTTGGTTGGGCTTTTGGTGGACCCATTGGTGGAATACTTGGTTTTATGTTTGGATCGATGGTAGGGGGCGGAACATCATTATCAGGAGGTCAGTTGGGACAAACTAAAGCCGGTGACTTTAACGTTTCGTTACTCATATTAACTGCTGCTGTTATGAAAGCGGATGGTAGAGTTACCAGGTCTGAATTAGAGTACGTTAAAAAGTTTATTTCAAATAATTTTGGGGCAGAGAGAGCCCCTCAGTATATAAAAATTCTTGGTGATTTAATTAAACAGGATTACAATCTTCAGGATGTTGGTTTTCAGATTAAGCAATATATGGATTATTCATCACGCCTAATGCTACTTCAGTTTATGTTTGGCATTTCAATGTCGGATGGCAAATCTCACGAAAGTGAGATAAGTGTGATTAAAACGATTGCATCCTACCTTGGAATTAGCAATATTGATTATGCCTCAATAAAGGCCATGTTTATAAAAGATACCAATAGTGCGTATAAAATACTCGAAGTTTCAGCCGATGCGACAAATGATGAAATAAAGAAAGCATACAGGGAGTTAGCGAAAAAATATCATCCTGATAAAGTAAGTCATTTGGGTGAAGAAATTAAGAAGGCAGCAGAAGTTAAAATTACAGAATTAAATGCTGCGTATGATGCTGTAAAAGCAGAACGTGGGATGAACTAGCATAATTTCAGTCAGTCATCACAATTAATCATGAAATCTCCATGATGCTCCAAAGTAGAATCTGGCATCCCTTGCCGGATAATGTGGTGCCAAAAAATAATTATAATCACCAAAGTAGCTATTGAAGTGAGCCATCTTAAAAAATAACCTTGCTCTCTTAACCATAAGGGTCAGATAAAAATCCGCATAGGGATAATTTCCAATTTTAATTTTGTCCTGAACATAGAATAGCCTTAATTCAGGCATATAGGCATCTGCATAGTACTCAGAAAAGTACATAACCTGAAATCCGGTTTGCAGTATAGCAGCCTTTTTGAATATCGGACTTCTAAAATATATATCTATTGTACCCGAAAGACTTGGGAATCGAATAATATTTGGTTGACTGGTAGTTTGATAAACTACTTTGGTATTTATACCAAATTTGTTTAAAGGAATGGTTCCTTCGGCAAAAATTTGGAGCATTGTTTCTGCCTTCTCAATTTGCATTGGGCGGATGGAATCGTTTAGATAAGTATAATTCTCAATTGTAAAAAATTTTGCTCCCGAACTTAACTGTTTGTAATTATATGATCCGGAAATAATTAAGTATTTCTGTTTTTTCAAGTTGTTCGACCATCTATAATAATTACTTTGATAATTATTATAATACCACTCAGGTGTTTTATTGGTAAAGTCTAACCCAAAATTAAAATATCCAATATTTCGATCTTCTGTACCAAGATACTGTTTCAGAAGAACGGTGACTGAATAATCGTCCTGGTTATAATCTCCAAAAACATAGTTAGCATTCCCGCTAAGATGAAAACTTCTTCCAAAATTAAAAGCAACACCACCAAAAGCGGTTAATTGCGAATAACTTGTTTTAACCGAATCGTATGGCATCTGTTGTGTGATGTAATTATGGGAGGCTCCTAAGAACATATAAAATATCTTGTCCTTTGGATTTTCGTGATAACCAATATTCGACCATCTGAATGTATTCTCAATTTGAACCTGAGTTAATGAGTCGAATGTTGAAATGCTATCGAGAGGACTAAGGTTATTAAAATAGTATGAAGAGTCTGTACTAATATCGGTATACAGCATACGGTTTCGTCTGTATCTAAAAGAATAACTTATATTTCCAGGTTCAATTTTTCTTTTAATGCTATCGTTTTTATTCTCAGGTTCGAGTATATTGAAATATTGCTCAATGAAAAATCCTGATTGTACTATTTTATTTTGAGCCTGCTGTAAATTGATGGGTATAATTCGTCGGTCGGTTTCAATGTTATCGGTAAAAATACTATCGTACTTAATTCCGCCGTTTTCCTGAACATCAATAGTATTGCTAAGAAAATTAGCAATAACCCCGTAACGTTTATTTTTGGTATAATACTGAGAAGTAAAATAATACCTTTGGTTATTAGCTGCGCTTCGAAAATAAGGACTTTTTCCTGTAGGAGAGTTATTTAATGCAAAATCAAGTCCAAAGGTAAATCTGCTAAATAATTCTCGTGTGAAAACCACATTAAAATTCTGTTCTTTCTTCGATCCCATAACGTAGTTAAGTTCAGTATAGGGAACAAATAGTTTATAATATTCAACCTTGTTGTTATGATAAAGGTAATTGGTAAACACCGATGATCCTAAGTAGTAGCCCGTTGTTAGGGTAGGAGTATATACCAGATTATTAGCTGCTAACCCAATATTACTCAAGGTTGAATACATACCATTGTTTTTGTAAAGAGGATCGTATTTTTGGTAATTATAAGTATTTGTATCAATGTATGTTAACCTGCCAAGTTTTAAACTTTCTATTCCTCCCGTGAAATATGTCACAGATAATGAATCTGTTGGCATTAAAGTAGAGTCAATAATTGAAATAGTTGAATCTCCAGATATATTATTAATGGGTACAGCACTTATTGAATCGGGAATGATAAATGACGAATCGGTAATTACGCTACTAGCAATAGGTATTGAGTCTGGTTCATTATTCTGAGCGATTGAAATGCCTGATAACACCATACAGATCGCAAGGAATGCGAATCGAATGTCTAATATTTTATTTAGTGATAACACAATACAAAGATATTATACTATTTCAGACTTGTAGTACCTTTGTTGAGGATAACTTAAATTATAGGCAAAAAAAAAGCCTCACATTTCTGCAAGGCTTTATTTAAGTCTTT
>CALDOI010000230.1 GCA_937912115.1 uncultured Bacteroidota bacterium
GAATACTCAATCTGCTGCTGCAAAAATTACTGAAGATCAAACAACAGATGTAATATTGGAACATTATATTGCTGATGGAGAAGCATATACCAGAGATATTATTACCACTGGCACAAGTCCAATTAAAGTAACGGTTGTATGGACCGATCCTGCAGGAACACCTGTGGCAGCATCCCTTGACCCATCTGATGCAATGTTAGTTAATGATTTGGACTTAAGAATCACTCAGGCTTCAAATACATATTACCCATGGAAACTAGATAAAGATAACCCATCAAATGCGGCAACCCAAACAACTGAAAATAATGTGGACAATGTTGAAGAGGTTTATATTGCATCGCCAACGACAGCTACCACATATACAATTACTGTTGATCACGATGGTAGTCTAAGCGGTGGTGGACAGGCTTTTTCAATGATAATAAGTGGTGATGTCGATAATTCAGTTGCTCCTGAGGCGGAGTTTTTTGCGTTAGACCTTTCTCCAGCAATAAATACTACCGTTGAATTTCGAGATGCTTCAGCAAACATACCTACATCCTGGACTTGGAGCTTTTACCCTTCAACCATTACATTCAAAAACAGCACAAGTTATTCATCGCAAAATCCAGAAGTTGATTTTGATGTTGCAGGTAATTATGAAGTTACGCTTATTGCAACTAATTCAAATGGTAGTGATTCCAAAACTAAAATTGCCTATATTGTAGCTGGTGTGGCGCCAACCAATTATCCCGTAGCTTACACTACAAACTTATACGGATATATTACAAGAGTCCAGATTGGAACAATAGATAAGTCTTCAACATGGACAAATATTGGAGGAGCGGATCCTGATGATAAATATTATGAAGACTGGACAGTAAATTCAACAGATGTCACTGTAGGACAATCCTATAGTATTACAATCACTAATGATTTGGCAGATCCCAATTTAGATCTGGGTATTTGGGTTGATCTTAATCGAGATGGTGACTTTTCTGATTCCGGGGAACAACTACTTTGTGATATTGATGGAGGTAGTTCAGGAACACATAGTATAAGTATTCCAGAGTATTCAGCCGTTGGCAGCACAAGAATACGAATTATAACAAAATATTACCTGTCAACTTGTACTTCTGAAGGTGCTATTGCAAACGGTGAAGTTGAAGACTATACTCTAAATATACAACCAGCAGGCACAACGTGGAATGGAACTAATACAAATTGGGATGATGCTTCTAATTGGCCCAATGGAATAATCCCAAACTTATCATATCATGTTACAATTCCTACAACTCCGGCAAATGGGAATTTCCCAACAATACAATCTGGCACTAATGCAAAATGCTATAGCCTAACACTTGATACGAACGCAACGTTAACTGTAAATGGTAATTTGGAAATAGAAAATTAAAAATAAACCAAAAGGTAGGATTTTTGGTCTTTGGCGGTTATCGGAATTTTCTGGTAACCGCTTTTTTAACACTTCATAATAATATATTTTTTTCTGGCACGCATTTTGGATTTTCATGGTTTGAACCAATACAAACCCATCATGAAAAAAATCCAAATAGCCCTATTCTGTTTTGCGATTCTACCTCTGTTTTCTTTTCAAGTAGAAGAAAGACCCTCAATTAAAGTTGCACTTATTCTGGATACAAGCAATAGTATGGATGGACTAATTGATCAGGCTAAATCACAGCTTTGGAGTGTTGTAAACGAGCTTTCATCGGCAAGATGTGATGAAAAAACACCTGATCTTGAAATTGCACTTTATGAATATGGAAACGATCGTCTTTCGATGCGTGAGGGATATATTCGATTAGTTACGCCTTTCACAAACGATTTGGATCTGATTTCTGAAAAACTATTTGCTTTACGAACAGATGGAGGAAGTGAATACTGTGGTAAGGTTATCGAAACATCTTTAAAACAGCTCGACTGGGAAGATTATCCAAATGATCTTAAACTTATTTTTATTGCAGGAAACGAACCTTTTGATCAGGGAAATGTTAGCTATAGAGAAGTTTGTAAAACTGCTAGTAATAAAGACATTACTGTAAACACTATTTTCTGTGGCAACTTCAATGAAGGTGTGCAAACTCATTGGAAAGATGGAGCCTATATTGGAGGAGGCGATTATATGAATATCGATCAGGATTGCCAATACGTGCACATTAAGTCGCCTTATGATGTTAGGTTGCTTAAGCTAAACGAAGAATTGAATAGTACATATGTAGGTTATGGAGCAAAAGGCACCTTGTATTGTATTAGGCAGACCGAACAGGATGCTAATGCATATAGTATGAATCAGGGAGCAGCCCTTAAAAGAGCTGAAGCAAAAAGTAGTTCTGTATATAATAATTCCGAATGGGATTTAATTGATGCTTGTGCTGAAGAATCTTTTGAGTTGGAATCAATTTCTGAGGAAGACCTACCTGCAGAAATGAAGGGTATGACCAATGATGAAAAAACTGCATATATTTCCGAGAAACAAAAAGAAAGGCAATCCATTCAAAAGGAGATTGCTGAATTGACAATAAAGCGTGAGAAATTTGTTGCTGAAAAACAAGGCGAGGAAAATAATAATATGCTTGATAAAGTTATTATTCAGGCCGTTAAAAAGCAAGCGATTAGTAAAAAATTTGTGTTTGTAAATTAAAGGCCGGCAGCCAGCACATCAACAATATGTGCTACTTTAAGTGGAAGGTTGTGCTTTTTTATATATCCATATTGATGCATCAAACATGAGCTATCGGTAGAAACTATGTATTCGGCTCCGGTATCAATAGCACTATGAACTTTCTGCTCTGCCATCGCTGTAGATATTGGTTCAAACTTTATTGAGAATGTTCCTCCAAATCCACAGCATTCATGTGTGTTTTCCATCTCAACGAGTTCAAGTCCTTTAACATTTCGAAGTAGTTTTCGTGGCTCGTCCCCAAGTTTATATTCTCGTAAAGCGGCACATGAATCATGGAAAGTTACCTTGTGTTCAAAAACAGATCCAAAATCGGTGACCTTGGCAATATTTACTAAAAAGTCGGTTATTTCGAACATTGATCGCTGAAGCTGTTTATATTCATTATGATAAGCACCATTATAAAACAACTCATTATAACCATTACGTACATATCCTGCACACGATGCAGAAGGGCCAACAATCATTCTACCATTGTCGAAATCTTTTATAAATTTCTCGCCAAGTTTTTTTGCCTCATCCCAAAAGCCACTATTAAAAGCCATTTGTCCGCAACATGTTTGATTTGTGTTATAATGGACTTTCACTCCTGCTTTCTCTAATATCTTAATCATATTAAAGCCAGTTTCTGGATAAACCTGGTCAATAAAACAAGGAATAAATAAGTCTACTTCCAATGGCTTTGTCATTGCTATTTTTTGTTTATATGATTTTCTACTTTATTGATGCAAAATTAAGTTTTTTAAAGTCATCCCAAAATTCAGGGTATGATTTATTTACAACTTCAGGATTGCGAATCTCAATTTTATCATACTTAAGTACTAATGGAGCAAGACACATGGCAATTCGATGATCTTGATGTGTATCGAAAACCAGCTTGTTATGTGCAATCTCAACAACTGATAAGGAATATGAATTGTCGTTTCTCTTAATAATGGCACCTATTTTTAATAGCTCAGTAGTTAACGATTCAATACGGTTTGATTCTTTATAAGCAAGATGGTTAATATTAATAAACTTAGAATTAACACCTAGGGCAGCGCAGGTAGCCATAACTGATGGAACAATATCAGGGCATCCCTCAAAATCATAAACAAACTCTTCAACAATATTTGTCGATTTGGATATTCTGATGCCATCTTTAGTAAATGTGGTAATAACTCCCAGTTGGTTAAACACATCCGGAAGAACCTTGTCTCCTTGAATACTGTTTTTTTGCAATCCGGGTATAAATATATTACCAGTTTCTGACAAGGCAACCACTTCATACCAGTATGATGCCGAACTCCAGTCGGGTTCAATAACACTGTCGCAGAAATTGTATACACAGTGTTTTATTGCAACACTTTTCTTATTCAAACTAACATTTGCCCCGTAGGTACTCATTAACTTCTTTGTCATTTCAATGTATGGAAATGAAACCGGATGGCCACTAAAATTCAGCATCAAGCCTTCCTCAAGATACGGACCTATCATCATTAAGGCACTAACATACTGACTGCTTTTTGTTACATCAATATCAACCTCTCCACCTCTAATATCTTTACCTATAATTCGAATGGGAAGAAAACCGATAGCCTCAGTATAAGTTATATCAGCACCAAGCAATCGTAAAGCATCAACCAGTCCAACCATTGGTCGTTGTTTCATTCTACTATTTCCCGTAAGTAACCATAAACCATCTCTAAAGGCTAATAGTACTGTTAAGAATCGGGCTACTGTTCCGGCATTTTTTACATCCACAACCATAGGAATTCCTGATATTTCACAGCTGTTAATCATGTTTAGGTGGAATGTCAGGTTATTTGTATCGTCTGAAGAGGAAAGATTTTCAATATTATTGTTGCTATTTGATAATTCTCTAATTATCAATATCCTATTACTGATACTTTTTGACCCCTGAATGGAGATAGTGCCAGATAGATTGCTGGATTTATTTTTTAAATGTAAACTCAATTAATCACATTTTTTTTGGTCAATATAAAATTCAAGACTTTTAATAATAATATCGGTCTCAACTTCAACTTCATGAACGGCTTTTCCGATTTTTCGAAGCAGACTGAAATTTTGTTTGTTATTTCTCACTTTTTTATCTTGCTCCATGAGTTGCATTATCCTTGGGATCTCATCCTTAGTAAAGTTGAATCTATCAAAGTTACTATCTATCATTTTCACAATACAATCCATATGGATGCATTCCATACCAAATATTTTGGATGATAGCCAGGATTCACAAATCATTCCTGCTGCAATTGCCATTCCATGAGTTACGGGATGCCCTGATTTTAAGTAGTATGATTCCAAAGCATGCCCGATAGTATGCCCGAAATTCAGATTTTTTCTAATTCCTTTTTCGAGTGCATCAAATCGAACAATATCTATTTTATCTTTTGCTGCCTTTATTATTACCGTATCCCAATCACCAACATCATTATAGTTTTTCCCTTCTAACTTTTGCCAAAGTTCTCGATCCATAATTAGGCCATATTTAATAACTTCGGCAAACCCCGACTGCCAATGCAGTTTTTCGAGTGTCTTCAAAAATATTGGATCGATGATTACACAGGTAGGGTTAATAAATAAGCCAACCTGATTTTTAAATTTCCCAAAATCAATACCGGTTTTTCCTCCTATAGCAGCATCAACCATACCTAATAGTGTAGTAGGGAAATTTATAAATTGCACCCCTCTTTTAAAAGTTGCTGCCGCCATTCCTGCAATATCAGTAAGAACTCCACCTCCCAGATTAACTATTAAATCATCACGCCCAACGTTTAATCGTGTAAGCTCATTCCAAATATAAATAAGCTGATGTATTGACTTATTCTCTTCACCACTAATTATAGTAATAACTCCGTCAATTACAAGTGAAGGTAATTTTTGCTTAAAAACTGGCAAGCAATGTTTTTCAACATTTTCATCGGTAATAACAATTATACGGTTAAAATCTCTGAATTTAGTGGCTGATTTTTCGATAGCATCATTGCCGATTATATACGAAACTGGTTCTGTTTCAATTAATAAAGGATTATTCATAATCTATCAAAATTTTTTACTAAAAAAGCGACCAAATTATAGTGAATCAAAGCTTTAATATTTTGTAATTATATCTCTCCCAAATGGGGTTAGCGCTAATCCTGCTAATTTGAAATGTTGATTTGCCCATGGTATTCCAATAATTGTTATGAATAGAAGTATCCCAAAAAAGATATGGGTAAGCATTATCCAAAAGCCACCTACGAAAAACCAAAGTATATTCATAAAAGTACTTAAGCAGCCGGATGGTTTTTGTGATTGCATTACCTCACTTCCGAATGGCCAAATTGCTAATATTCCTAATTTAATTGTTTGTATACCAAAAGGTATTCCAATAATAGTTGCAAATAGTACTAAACTTGCTACAAAATATTCAAGAGCAATGGCAAATCCTCCAAAAATTAACCATATCAAATTACCAAGAAATTTCATCTTAAAAAAGTCTATTGTTAATGGTTATATATATTGGCTAAAGCATCATCAATATTTTCGAAGTTAAATTTGAAACCTTCACTCTCCAGTTTACTGGGGATTACTTTTAATCCACTAAGTAGAAGCTCATTTCCCATTTTGCCCGTAAGCAATCGAATAATAAAAGAAGGTGCTGGCATAAAAGAAGGTTTTTTTAGGGCTTTTCCAATAGATCGCGAAAACTCATCGTTTTGAACAGGATTAGGAGCTGTTAAATTATAGGGACCTGATGATTTGGTATTTTCTAATAAATGTTTTATTGCTCTAACTTCATCCTGAATATGAATCCACGAATTCCACTGTTTACCACTTCCAAATTTGCCACCAATATTATATTTAAACAGATTGGCGATTTTAGGTAATGCTCCTTCATTGGCATCCAATACAAGTCCTGTACGTATATATACAACTCGTGTAAGAGATTCAATCTGTTGTAAAGATTCTTCGTGACTTAAAGCAACTTTGGGCAAAAATCCTCTCTTCCCCAGTGGTGTTTCTTCAGTTACATCAATTGTATTTCTGGTAAATCCATAAATACCAATAGCGGAACCTTGAATTACAACTTCGGGTTTATTTTTTGCGCCAATAATAACTCTTGCAATAATGCTATCAATGTCAAGACGGCTCTTTTTGATTTTTTCCATCTTGTTATTAGACCATCGCCCACCAACATTTTCACCAGCAAGATTTATAACTCCTTTAGCCCCATCCATTAATTCCACTAGCTTTGTTATATCCCTGCTCCTTAATCTTTCAACGGTAACTTTATTATTAAATTGATTAGCAATGGTTCTTTTTCGCCTCGATATTACAATAACATTGTAATTATTCTGAAGTTCTTTAACAAGATGTTTTCCAATAAAACCACTACCACCAAAAATAATTATCTTATCCATTTTTATAGGGTTTTTCATTGGTAAAAATAATATTTATTTTTATATGCATACATGCTAAACTTTTTGTTGTCATGAATATGTATCTTTGATAATTCTTAATTTTACTATAATGAAGAAGCTTAATTTGGTTATTATTTTTGTGATGGCAGCGTCCTTTATGTTTGGAGGAATCATTAGAAAAACCTATAGAATTTCATCGCCTCAAATTAATTATCGAAATGAATTTAGTTCCATTACATTTGATAATGCAATGCTAACAGGGCAGGCAGGATGTCCTGCTTTACCATATTTTGCTGTTAATATTCTTCTTCCACCTGGTGAGGTAGCAACTTCAATAAAGTTCGTTGGTAGTAATGAAATTGATATTGTTGGTAAGTTAACATTATTTCCTTATCAGACTTCAAAACCATTGTCTGATCCGTTCGCGTCTGAATTACAGTACAATACGGATGTATATAATTCAAAAAGGAATTATCCTGTTGTGCAAACTGGAGGCCTTTCAACTGAATATTTACATGGTCATAGCATTGCGATATCAACATTTACACCTTTAATTTATATTCCATCCGAAAATAAAGTTTCATATTATCAAACAGTTGAAGTTATTATTGAAACAAGTGTTAGTGAAAAAGCTTCCAACGCATTGGATAACTTGTCCACATCATCAAAGTCGGGAAAAAAAATATTAGGACTTGTTCATAATCCGGAAAACATTAATCTGTATCTACCTGCCAGAAACAGAACCGGTGATAGTTACAAGTTATTGATTATTACACCTAACCAATATGTTAATTCGTTTGCATCATTGCAAAATGTTTATTTAAGCAGAGGTATTGATAGCCAGGTGGCAACTACTGAGGACATAGCTAATAATAGTTCAGGTCAGGATTTACAGGAAAAAATAAGAAATTATATAATTCAGGAATATCAGGATAGTGACATAGAATATGTGCTATTGGGAGGTGATGTGGAATATATACCACACAGGGGTTTTTACTGTTATGTGCAATCGGGTAACGGTTATACTAGTAATGATATACCGGCCGATTTGTATTATTCGGCACTGGACGGGAATTGGAATGATGATGGAGACAACAAATGGGGAGAACCAGATGAAGATGATTTACTTCCGGAAATTGCAATTGCCAGATTTCCTTTTAGTAACGAGCAGGAACTTGCAAGAATGATACATAAAAGTGTTAGCTATCAGAATAATCCGGTACTTGGTGAGCTTACAAATGCTTTGCTGGCCGGTGAAAATCTATATATGAATCCCGATACATGGGGGAGGGATTATCTTGATCTAATTATTGGTGAACATAGCGACAATGGTTACACTACCATAGGTATACCTGAAACTTATCCCATCGATTCACTTTACGAACATGATGGTCCTTGGGACGGAACTGCATTAATGAATGAAATAAACGAAGGAAAACAGTTTGTTCATCATGTGGGTCATGCAAATACCTCATACGTTGCTCATCTTAACACATCTGATATAACAAATGCTAATTTTTATGGAGCCAATGGGATTGATCATAATTACACCTTATTTCAAACACATGGTTGCGATTGCGGATCATTTGATAATAGTGATTGTATAATGGAGAAGATGGTCACTATCGATAATTTTGCAGTAAGTGTTATTGGAAATTCTCGTTATGGTTGGTTTAACGAAGGGCAAACTGAAGGACCGTCAGCACATCTTCACCGTGAAATGGTTGATGCCATGTATAATGAACAAATGAATCATCTGGGATCTGCTTTTGTTGAATGTAAACTTCAAACTGCATCATGGGTTGAAGCACCCGGACAGTACGAAGAAGGGGCATTGAGATGGAATTTTTATGATATAAATATACTGGGTGACCCTGCATTAAGTGTATGGACAGCAGAACCAATAACTATAGCTGTAGACTATGAAGAGGAAATAGAACTAGGTACAAGTACTACAGAAGTAATGGTTACAAGTGGTGGAATTCCAATGGAAAATTTCACATGCTCGATTGTAAAAGATGGAGTACTTCTAGCCACGGAAGAAACCGACGTAGTAGGTAACGCAATCTTAAACTTTGATCCTGTTGTGAGCGAAGTTGGCCAGGCATTTTTGATTGTTGTTGGCTATAATTGCTTACCCGATACAAGTATAATTACTTTTATTGCATCCAGCGAAGCATACGTAGTTTATAATAGCCATACAGTATTTGACCCTACCGGCAACAATAATGGAATATGTGATTATGGAGAAACAATATTACTTGATTTAGCAGTTTATAATGTGGGAGCAACTACTGCTATGAATGTTATTTCTACTCTAATTGTGGATGATATTTATATTACAATTTCTGATAATAATGAGCAGTATGGAAATATTGCACCAGGTGATACAACAATGGCGGAGGGGGCATTTACTTTTGAGATATCACCAATAATACCTGATCAGCGTGTAATTACATTTACTCTTATCTGCGAAAGTGAAGGTCAAACATGGGAGTCAGAATTTGAAATTATAGTGTGTGCTCCAATTCCAAATATAGGTAATTTGTTAGTTGATGATGTTAGCGGAGGAAATGGAAATGGCAAGCTTGATCCAGGCGAAACAGCTAAGTTGTTTATTGACCTAACTAATTCTGGTCAAAGCGATTGTGGAGGATCGATTGTTGGGCTATCAACTACTAATCCTTATTTATCGATCAGTCCCGAATCTGTAGATATTGATACATTAGTTACCGGGGAATCAACTTCAGTAGAGTTTAACGTTGTGCTTGATGAGGCAATACCATATGGTACAGTAGTGACTTTTACCTGTGATTTAAATATGTGTGAATATCTTGATAATAAAATTTTCTACAATACAATTGGATTGTTTATCGAGGATTTTGAAACCGGCGACTTTACAGCCTTTGATTGGCAGTTGGAAGGAGACAATGGTTGGGTTATTAGTAACAATAATCCATATAACGGGGTGTTTTGTTCCAAATCGGGAGGAATAAATGATAATGAAGAATCGCATCTAATAATTACAATTGATGTGCTGCAAGATGATGAGATTTCATTTGCCAGAAAAGTATCATCGGAGGTGGATTATGATTTCTTAAGATTCTACATTGATGACTTTAAAATTGATGAGTGGTCGGGAGATAGAAGCTGGGGAGTAGTAACTTATGAACTGCCTATAGGTCAACATTCCTTACTTTGGTCCTACGAAAAGGATATTAATACAACGGGGGGTAACGATTGTAGCTGGGTAGATGATATTATTTTTCCTCCAATGGCAACTATTACTGATATTCAGGTAATAACTTCCAACAATGACTTATTGGTTTATCCGAATCCGGGCAATGGGCATTTTTCCTTATCTATTAATTCAAATGTAAATAAAGCAAAGGTTAATGTGTATAATACATTGGGAGAGTTGGTAGAAAATTTCGAATCGAACTTTACAAATGGACAGGCTAATATTAATTTGCAGTATATTAATCCCGGTTTATACATTATTGAGGTTGTAACCGGATCAGGTAGTATGTTTAGAAAAATAGTAAGTAATTGATCAGATATTGAGGCTTTTGCAATACTCTATTTGCACATTCCCCGTTTGTGAAGAATCTTCCTACTGCAAAAATTAAACAGATATAGATTATCTATAAATATCTCAAAAAGCTCGAGGTTTTTGTTGTTCATCATTTTTTATAATCAGATGGCCGAAACCACTCAAAAATATCCTCCTGATAAATATTCCACCCTATTAACCATGCAGTTAGATTATTTATTTCAATAGTATTAATGTTGTGATCAACCCTAAGCATTATATCATTGGGGTATAATTCACGGGCTTTTTGTTGCCGGTCGATTGTTTGCGCGTAAGTACTATATAGGTCCCATGCGCCATATATGTGCAATGTTTCATGTGCAATAACAGCCGAAATAGGCATTGGAGCACCGTTGTTATATTCATTAAACACTAACAGCCCTTCAAGGAAATACTTCTTTTTATTTACTCCCTTTGCATACCTCATCGAATAGGGTCTTCCTTTTGCCTTAGCGAAAAGCAATATCTGAATATTATCAGCTTTGTACTTTTTTCTAAGTTTTTTGTAAGCTTGCTTCGAGTTTTTAAATCCTAACTTTTGCATTGTCCTGTAAACCCAGTCAATACTCTCTTTACCGGTTGCCATTCCCGGTTCAATAACTTCAAATTGAATGTCTTCACTTTTGTTCAGCACATAATATTTTGGTGCTATATTAACATTGAATTTTTTAGCCTGTGAGGAAAACCATCTATCAGACTCAGTGAGTTTTGATAACATATCAGTTTTATCAGTTTCTAACCAAGGGTTGTTTGGTGTGGAGATAAAACAAACCAGAGTAATGATGTCACCACTAAATTGTTTAGCACTACCGGCTTTCCATTTGTCATTATTTTGCGACATTGCGGATATTGAAAATATCTGGAAAATAAAAATTAAAACCAATGAATATACTTGCATACTACGCATATGTCAAAGATAATTTTAATAGGTGCATGTAAGAAGAAGATTAAGTTATTTCAGAACTCAATACTTATAAACACCAAATGGTGATGAAATTGTAAGTTTCTTTGAGTCAGATGCTTCGGTATAGCCAATAATCTGGGCTTCAATATTAAATGATTGAGATATGTGAATAATTTCCTCACTTATTGACTTAGGAACATAAATTTCCATCCTATGTCCCATATTGAAAACCTTGTACATTTCTTTCCATTCTGTTCCCGATTGAGACTGAATTAGTTCGAATAATGGTGGTATTGTGAACATATTATTTTTCACAATATGAAGTTTATCAATAAAATGAAGAACTTTGGTTTGAGCTCCACCGCTGCAATGAATCAGTCCGTTTATTTGGTTTCTGTAACTATCAAGTATTGTTTTTATAACAGGGGCATATGTTCTTGTTGGTGACAGCACAAGTTTACCAACATCTACACCTTCTATTGCACTGGCTTGAGTGAGGTTCATATTACCTGAATACACAAGTTCTTTAGGAACTCCTGGATCAAAACTATCAGGAAAACGTATGGCAAGATCTTTATTAAAAACGTCATGGCGTGCTGATGTTAGTCCATTACTTCCCATTCCACCGTTATATTCTGTTTCATAAGTTGCTTGACCACTGGATGAAAGTCCAATAATAACATCCCCGGGTTGAATATTATTTTCGATAACATCATTACGGCGAATACGAGCACTAACGGTTGAATCAACAATAATTGTCCGAACCAAATCACCAACATCAGCAGTTTCACCTCCAGTTAAGTAAATGCTAATACCAAGATCGCGCATATTTTCCAAAAAATCCTCAGTGCCATTAATTATTGCCCCGATTACTTCGCCGGGAATTAAATTTTTATTTCTACCAATGGTGGAAGATATGAGAATATTATCAGTTACCCCAACACATAATAAATCATCGAGATTCATAACTATTGCATCCTGAGCTATCCCTTTCCAAACACTCAGGTCTCCGGTTTCTTTCCAATACATATAAGCCAATGATGATTTTGTTCCGGCACCATCAGCATGCATAATGTTGCAAAATTCATCATCTCCACCTAGTATATCAGGAATTATTTTGCAAAAAGCATTTGGAAATATTCCTTTGTCAAGATTTGCAATTGCAGCATGAACATCTTCTTTGGAGGCTGAAACACCTCTCTGCATATATCGTGATTGGTTGGTCATAGGTAATTTAGTTATTGCCTGCCTGCCGGCAAAGGCAGGGTTAATTGGTCTCCAGTTGTCATTCTTCCATCCTTTCAAAACCTTATAAAAATTTGTTATTAGCAAGTATTTATTTGTGGTTGACTAAAAGGAATTAACTATTACTCAATTTTAAGCTTATGAGTTTTAGTATTATATGAATAACTACCAAACTGTTTCATAAGTCTATCGCCAAAAACAAGGCCGTAATTTAGTTTGTGATTAACTTTTACTTTAATGTTTTCAACCTTCTTATTGGCAATATTTATTTCCTTAATATTGATTATAGCCCTGTCAGCAATTGTGTTATCAGCAAGAATTCTTTCAGGATCACCTTCAAAATCTTCTTTGCTAATGGCTCCCCACTTCAATAAATCCATCGCTTTATCCAGCGAAATCATTGCATCTGCACTTTTGTCGAATGCAAACTCTTCGTTGTAGCCATTAATAATACAGGTAGTTAAGTATGTTCCAGAATTAGGTGCTTCGGTAAAAACAATTGCATTATCCTCAGGATTAATGGCAATGTTGATAGTTGCCAGATCAATATTTGTTGCTGAGGGAACATAATCTTTCCTAAGTACTCTAAACTCGGTGCGACGATTTAACTGATGGGCAGCCTCTTTCTCACTATTATTTGTTAACGACTCGATGAAGGCTTCGTCAAATGTGGTTCCGCTTGGGAAAGGGAAGCCATCTCTAATAACATCTTTTTTAATTGTTAAAGGAACTCTTTCTCCATAACCTTTTGCAACTAATCTTGCAGGCTCAATACCACGAATAATTAGGTAATCAACCACCGATTGTGCCCGTCGTTGTGAGAGTACATCATTTCGTTCATGACTATCTCTTAAATCTGTATGTGCTGCTAGTTCAACAACAATATTTGGATTGTCGCGCAAGGTTTGAATTAGGCCTTGTAATGAATCCTCATACTGAGGTAGCAACTCCCATTTTGCAAGGTCATACAGTATTTCGGGTAGCTCTATAGGTTCAGCAGGAATTGGGCGTAGATTAAAATCTTTAACAAATTCCTTACTAAATTCAACACCTACAGTTGTAAAAGTTCCTTTTTCGTTAAAATAGTTTTGTTTTGCCACAAGCACTTCATACATAGTGTTTTGCTCGAGTTGGCTTTCGCCAAAGCTATAGAATCCTTCATCGTTGGTTATCGTAGTAACTGAAAGCCCTGTTGATCCAACCAACTGAACGTTTACGTTACTCATTGCCATCAATGTTCGGTCATCTCTAACTGTACCACTCAAAGAAAATAGTAAGGGAGGCTCTATAAAGTACCAAATATCTTCCATCCCACGGGTTCCTTTTCTGTTCGAGCTTAAAAATCCAAACTCATCTGTAGGATGAAAAACAATTCCAAAATCATCATATGTAGAATTTATCGGGTATTTAAGATTTCGTGGTTCACCCCATTTTCCTGAGGTATCTATGGATGTTACAAAAATATCAAGTCCACCCATTCCCCCATGTCCATCTGAAGTAAAGAAAAGAGTTGTATCATTTCTTAAGAAAGGAAACATCTCATCACCGGGAGTGTTGATTATCTTACCAAGGTTCATTGGTCTTCCAAACGGATCAGATTTAGAATCCCGAAAAGCTACCCATAAATCTTTACCACCCATGCCATTTCTCCTATTTCCGGAAAAATAAATTACAAGCTCACCTTCACTAATTGCAGGTTGCCCAATGGTTGATAACGTGTCAATCCCATTAATTTCAACCATTTCCGGCTCCGACCATGAACGTCCTGTTCTTCTGGCTTTATAAATCTGGCAACCTGATTCTTTTTGCTGATCATTGGGACATCTTGTAAAATAGATTGTATTAAACTTCGTATTAAATGTTGCAGCACCGTCATTCCCTTCGCTATTGATATTCTCGGTGTTATCAAAAAGCACTGGTTCCGACCATTCATTTTTTCTATCTATTTTAGCTGTAAATAAATCACTAAAGTTTTGATCGGTCCATTTATCAGTTTCTTTTCCGGTAGCTCCCTCACGTGTTGACGTAAAAACAATTTCATTATAATTTTCAGTGGTATATGCTGGCGCAAAATCGGCTTCCCTCGAATTTATTTTCTTGATATTAGTAACTTCATATTTAGATGGATTTTCAATCCACTCTTCAATTACAGCCGTAGTCTCAGCGCCTTTTCGTCCTCTTACATCTTCAGGAACTCTTTCGGCATATGCATTGAACTGCTGAATAGCTTCTTCATATTCACCGGTAATTTTTAACATGTTTGCATAATGAAGCAGTATTTCCGGGTTACGTTTATCGAATTCGTTTTTAATGAGTCTCTTATATGATGTTGAAGCTCTTTTATAGTTTCCTGTAAGGCGATAACATTCAGCTAATTGTGCTGTTATTCGATTTTTTTCTTCTTTGTTCTTTTTAACTTTGGTGTATGCTTTCTTGTATTTATCAATGGCCAAGGAATATTGCTGTTTCGAAAATGCTTCATCTGCACTTTTTGCAGGATTCCGCTGTGCGCTTGATAATGAAGGTATTGCGATGATAAATGCGATAAGCAATATACCTGTAAACAACTTATTCATAGTGATAGCTATATTTTGATAATTCATTAACGCTATTGTAATCGATTTATTGAGACTTATCAATAGTTTCTTTATTTGGATTCTCTATTTCTTTTTCAAGAGATGCTTTATACTCTTCCAATCTTTTTTCACGATCCTGACGATCGCCTTCGCGATTTATTTCTGTTTTAATATCTTCAGAAGCACGCTTGATCTCATTAATAAATTTCCCAAGATTTCTTGCGATCTCAGGAATCTTACTGGGGCCAAAAACCAGAAGTACAGCAAGTACTACCAACATTATTTCACCTGCACCAAAATCAAAAAATAGTAACCTCAAATCTATAGTGTTTTGTACATGGCAAAATTAAGAAAAAATGAACACACGATTTACATCGATTAAGTTGCTTAAAAGACAGTTTAAACATGATATTGATTATTAAGCTCGTTTTTATATTTTTGTAGGCTGAAGCGCATAGCTCCAATTACATCTAATATTTAACAAAATAATATCATGTCAATAAGAAGTTTAATAATCCTTGTAAGTATTTTAGTTGCATTTGTTGCTTGTGATTCAAATAAATCTTACAAAGTAAATGAAGATAAAACTGGTTATAAAGCCATAATTGATACATCGATGACGCTTATGGAAATCGCCAAATTGAATAATATTGGTGATCCCTTTTTACGAACAAAGTTGGGTATCCCTGATAAGATTGGAAAGAATTATTCAATAGCAACAATGGCCAAACGCTTCAATTTTACTATCGAAGAATTAGCTCAAATTATTGAAGAACAAAAAAATAAGCAAGGAAGTCGTACCAAGCAGAAAACTGAAAACAATAAGAAGAAATAAGAATTTATTTCTCATTGCAGGCCAGCAATGTCCAATGTATTGTTCGAAATAACATATAAACACTTGTGAAAAAACGAGTATCGAATTGTAAAATCTCTACTTGCTTGAGTTTTTTTTGCAGGTAATTATAAATCTCAATTTATCTTCCTTATTTAGATACGCTATAAATACGTGTTTATATCCAGATATTTACATATTTAAAATTAATAGAATCAAATTGATTCCATACTTTTGCGCCCGTATTAATTAAAAATATTTAGAGATGTTTATTTTAATGATAGTTGTATTTGTTCTTGGGTACGCAGCAATAGCCCTTGAGCATCCTTTAAAAGTAGATAAAGCAGCATCAGCCCTTATATTGGGGATGTTAATGTGGGTAATCTTTGTCTTTGGCCGTACCGATATATTAAATATGGTAAATGAGACTGGCGGATTTTTGAGTCAGTCGTGGCGCGAATATGTTCATGCATCAGGAATACAAAACCCGGGAGCTGGTGATATGTTAGGTTTCATAACTCATCACGAAGTGTTGCATCATCTGGCTGAAATCTCAACAATATTGTTTTTCCTGCTTGGCGCGATGACTATAGTAGAAACAGTAGATCAACACCAGGGATTTAAAATTATTACCGATAAAATTCAAACAACAAATAAAGTGAAGTTGTTATGGATACTTAGTATTCTAACATTTTTCATGTCGGCAGCACTCGATAATTTAACAACAACAATCGTTTTGATTGCTTTATTACGTAAGCTTATTGCTGATAAACAGGAACGTTGGTTATTTGCTTCGATGGTAGTTTTGGCTGCCAATGCCGGTGGTGCCTGGTCACCAATTGGTGATGTAACAACTATTATGTTGTGGATAGGGGGACAAGTAACCACGCTTAATATTATAACAATGGTTTTCCTTCCTAGTTTGGTAACAATGATTGTACCTGTTGTCATACTTTCATTTACATTAAAAGGTAATGTTGAGCGACCTGTACTAAAAAATGGAGATAATAAAGATTTTACAACACCATTTGAACGTAATCTATTGTTTTATATGGGTGTTGGTGGTTTATTATTTGTACCTGTATTTAAAACCGTAACACATTTACCTCCGTACATGGGGATGTTATTAAGTTTGGGTATTATTTGGTTAACTACCGAAATAATGCACAGAACTAAACCACTGGAAGATCGTCGTACTTTAACAGTTATTGGTGTTCTTAGAAAAGTTGATGTCCCCACTATTTTCTTCTTTATGGGAATACTATCAGCAGTAGCCGCAATGCAGTCAGCAGGCCACCTTACTTTGTTGGCCGACTGGCTAAATACCAATGTTGGAGATATATATGTTATAAACCTTATTATTGGTGTACTATCATCAATTGTTGATAATGTACCACTTGTAGCCGGAGCAATGGGAATGTATGAAATTGCACAAGCTGGCGCCACTGGTTATGCTGCAAACTTTATGGTTGACGGAATATTCTGGGAATTCCTTGCTTATTGTGCAGGTACTGGTGGAAGCATTCTTATAATTGGTTCAGCTGCAGGTGTAGCTGCCATGGGAATGGAAAAAATTGATTTTATCTGGTATATGAAACGAATCAGTTTATTAGCGTTAGCGGGTTATCTTGCAGGTGCAGCAGTTTATTATGCACAAGTTCAGATACTTCATTAAAATAACAATATAAACAATTGAACCCCGGTTGGTAACTTCCGGGGTTTTTTGTGTTATATAGAATATATTTAGGCCGTCTCTTAATAACCTAGAGTCATTTTTGTTAGTTTTACACTTTAAATTAAACAATTATGAATCGCAAGAATGCAATAATACTAAGTCTATCATTTATCGTCCTGGTTGCACTTATTTGGTATTTTTCATCTTCAACTGTCGAAACATCAAATACAATAATGGTTGAAGTTGAAAGAGGCACATTTGTTATAGATGTTACAACAACTGGTGAGCTTGAAGCAAGAAGTAGCGAAGATATTCAGGGGCCAAATCCCAACGCTTTACGAAATGCCCGAATACACAGATATATGATCGAGGATATTGTTCCTGATGGTACTGTTGTGGATTCAGGACAATGGGTAGCAACTCTTGATAGAAGTGATTTGCAGAATAAAATAACTGATCAGGAATTGGAAGTTGAGAAACTTGAAACTCAGTTTGTAAAAACTCAGTTAGACACTACTCTCACATTGCGCGCAACAAGAGACGAACTAATAAATCTTCAGTTTTCACTTGAGGAAAAACAAATCGTAGTCGATCAGTCGATTTATGAGCCACCAGCAACTCAACGGCAGGTGAAGATAGACTTTGATAAAACTCAGCGATCGTTAAATCAAAATCTCGAGAATTACGAAATTAAACAGCAAAAGGCAAATGCTGATATGCGTGAGGTTGCTACAAATCTGCATAAGGCGCGCCGTGAATTAGCCGAATATACTGATCTTAAAAAAGAGTTTGTTGTTATTGCACCAAAATCAGGAATGGTTAATTACAAACGCGATTGGAATGGTAAAAAGCAGGGGATAGGAGCACAGATAAGTGTGTGGGAAAACGTTGTAGCCCAATTGCCAAACTTGTCAGCAATGAACTCACGTACTTATGTAAATGAAATTGATATTAGTCGTGTTCAGGATGGTCAAAAAGCCATTATTGAAGTAGATGCATTTCCAGATAAAAGTTTTGCCGGTATTGTTATGGAGGTAGCAAATATGGGTGAGCAAATGAGAAATTCGAATGCTAAAGTATTTGAAGTAGTATTGCATGTTGATGGTTTTGATTCAATACTTCGACCTTCGATGACAACTAAAAACCGTATAATAACTGAGGTTATTGATTCTGTGCTTTTTGTACCAATTGAATGTGTGAATATTATTGATACGATAAATTTTGTGTATACATCCAAAGGAAGAATACAGGTAATTCCGGGAAAAACCAATGAAACAAGTATTATTATATATGAAGGATTAAATGAGGGTGATGAAATTTATTTAATTCCACCCGAAGGTGCTGATAGTTGGTCGTTGGAGAGGTTAGATCAGGAAATTTTAGATAGTTATAAAGAATTGATTGAACCTGAGAAAAAGAAAGAGGAATCTAAAAAGCAACCAAATCCAGATGGGAAAAAGAAACGTGGATCAGGTGGTAAGAGAAACAAATAAATATTAACAAATGGAACGATATTTCTTAATACTATCCATTTCATTAGAGGCGGTTTTTACCAATAAATTCAGATCAATATTAACTGCACTTGGGATTATTTTTGGCGTTGCGGCAGTAATCGCAATGCTGGCAATAGGAAATGGTGCGCAGCAGGAAATATTGGAACAAATAAAACTCGTTGGGTTAAACAATATTATAATCACACCTAAAGATAATGGGAGTTCTGGTAGTGTTTCGGAAGAAGAGGAAGACGAGACTAAAGAAATGAGTAAAAAATTCTCACCGGGCCTAACCTTAAAAGATGCCGAGAATATACTTAAGTCACTACCGACAGTTGCCAAGGTTAGTCCTGAGATAGTGTATTCCACTCCGGCATTAAGAGAAGGGAAAAATCTTACAGTTAGTTTAAGTGGTGTAACACCCGAATACTTCACACTATTTAATCAGGAACTAAAAAAAGGAAGCTTTTTTAATGCCGAACAAATGGAACTTGGAGCTCCTGTGTGTATAATAGGTCCTGAGGTAGTTGCAAAACTATTCCCAAAAACCGATCCATTAGGTAAACAACTTAAATGTGGGAGTATTTGGTTAAAAGTTATAGGAGTGCTGAAAGGCGTAGCCGTTAGTCAAAAGGCAGAGGAGATGGGGATTAGCAGCTATAACAGAAATGTTTATATCCCTGTTAAAACCATATTGCTTCGATTTAAAGACAGATCACTACTAGCTCAGTCTTCTTTAATGTCTGGAGGACAGGTATTTTATTTTGGAAATAGCGTTATGTATACCTCAGGTGGTGATAATAGTGGTGAATCAGATAATCAGCTCAATAAAATAGTTGTACAAGTAAAAGAAAGCGGGCAGTTGACATCAACTGTTGAGGCCATAAAGCAAATTTTAAAAAGGAGGCATTTTGGGGTCGATGATTTTGAGATAAGTATCCCGGAGTTACTATTAAAACAGGAACAAAAAACAAAAGACATTTTCAATATTGTGCTAGGTGCAATCGCCGGGATTTCTCTAATTGTTGGAGGGATCGGGATTATGAACATTATGCTTGCCTCAGTTATGGAACGAATCCGTGAGATTGGTGTTAGAAGGGCAATGGGAGCTACAAAAAAAGATATTGTATTTCAGTTTTTAGCTGAAGCAACCTTTATAAGTATAACTGGAGGTTTAATTGGAATATTGCTTGGCGTGATAATGTCAAAAACCATAGCTGTTTCCACAGATATTAAAACAATTGTTTCTTTTGGATCAATACTTCTTTCGTTTGGAGTTGCAGCATCTGTTGGGATTATATTTGGCTGGTTACCGGCTCGAAAAGCTGCAGAACAGGATCCTGTGGAATCGTTAAGGCATGATTAATTAATACCGTCGTATAATTATTTGTTGTTTTTTCCAAAAAAAAACGAAAAATAGGTATAAAAAAATATTTTTTAGGTACTATGTAGTAGGAGTATATATACTTACCCAGTATACTCTATTGCATAAATTGCTATTTTAATAAACCTAAAAAATTTAAATCATGAAAAAACGATTTGGTAAAAAATCTTTAACCAGCTGTATATTAAATATATATAGCTTAAAAAATGGGGGGGTAGTTCAGTACTATTCCTTGTTTTAACTTTAATCTTATTATTTAGTGGAGTGCATAATTCAGTCTCGCAGGATATAATCCAGGGAATATTAATTGTTAACGCTAACACGGAAGAGGCGAGACCCACAGAAGGTAAAATGGTTAAGAGTGAGGTCCTACTCGATTTATTCGGTGATTATGGCGTTACGTCATACACTCAAAGTATGCCATTTGCACGAACACCTTCTTTACACAATGTTTATAAAATAGAGTTTACTGGTGATCAACAGGATTTTATTGATGATCTAACGGCATTTGGAAATCAGTACTATTCGTTTATTGATCAAGAGTACGAAAGTTATTCTCATTATCAACCAGCCGATTCTTTCTGGGGAGATGGCAAACTATGGCACTTGTATAAGATTCAGGCTGATAGTGCATGGGACATCACCCGAAGTAGTGATAGTATAGATATTTGTGTTATGGATGCTGGTACTGTGTTTACAAATCATCCTGATCTTACGGGAAAATTTAATCCTATGTACGATATTTATACACATGACTCATTAGGTTTTGATTTCTCAACAAGTATACCTGGTGTATTTAAACATGCAACCGGAGTTAGTTGTTTTGCAGCCGGAGAAACTACTGAAACGGGAGAAACAGCAAATGGGAAATTGGCATCAATAGGATTTAACACTGAAATGATGTTTACCAATACTAGTCGTCAATTGGAAAGGGCATTGTATGCTTCCACAGTAATGAAAGCTGAAGTAATAACGATCAGCTCATTTTCAACAGGATGTCATCATTATAATCTTCCCGATTCAATCGTTAATTATTACCGCGATGTTTTTAATGAAATATTTGAGAATGGGACTGTTGTAGTTGTTTCAGCAGGGAATGGGGCTCCTCCATGCTACAACGAACCACCGGGGACATTTAACGGTTACATTGATGAAAGAATAATACAAGTTTCAGGAACAGATTCTACTGATCATTTTGGTATTGACGATGGCAACGGCGGGATTTCTACATTTAGTCATTATTCAGCTGTGGATCTTTGTGCCCCAGGTTATAGCATGTATGGGCCCGATGGGACACTGATTAGAAAAATTGATACAATAACCGGTGACACTACTTATGTGCCAAATGACTGGCCATATTATCACAATATTTCTGGAACATCATTTTCTACCCCTATCGTTGCAGGTGTTGCAGCACTAATAAAATCTATTAATCCTTGTTTAGCGCCCGAAGATGTGCAAACAATACTTAAAAGTACTACTGATACAATTGTTGATGCTAGTAGTTATGTAGGTACGATAGGTACAGGAAGACTAAACGCCTATAAGGCAGTCAAACTTGCATACGAATCATATAGTTTTCAAAATTATACTATTCAATCTGGTGAAAATTTAACATGGAATGATGTTCACTTTATTGATACATTATACCTTGAACCAAATAGTTCACTTACTATTAATGAGAATTGTTTCTTTAATGCCGGAGGACATATTTTAATTGACACACTAGCAAAACTTAATGTAAATAATGCAACATTAACAACTACTTGTCATAACATGTGGTATGGAATTCAAGTATGGGGCAAAACCGAAGCCAGTCAGTATCCTGACGCAAGCTATAATTACATACAAGGAAGACTTGTACTTAATAATGCCACTATTAAAAATGCCTATGAAGCTGTAAGTTTATGGAAAGATGGCGATTTTAGCAGTACAGGAGGCTACGTTATTGCTGAAAACTCAACTTTTATCAATAATCGCAGGTCGGTAGCTTTTATGAGTTATCATAATTATCATCCCATATCTTTAAATCCTGATAGGAATTTCAGCAGATTTGAGAATTGTGATTTTACTGTTAATGAGGATTATCTCGGAGATTCTCCTTTTCATGGTATGGTAAGTTTGTGGGATGTTGAAGGTGTCATCTTTCAGGGTTGCGATTTTATAAATAACCGCGACTCAATATACTCTAGCACCGGAAATCTAATTAACGATTCTTTATCAGGATTTGGATTATGGTCGGTTAACGCAGGTTTCGAAGTCGGATCAAGGTGTTGTTCACAAGTCTATCCATGTCCAGCACAGGATGTTGATTCAAGCCGTTTCGAATTGTTGGAATATGGAATTCATGCTTTAAATACAAAATCAGCCAATACTATCTCTGTAAAAAGTAGTATTTTTAATTCAAATATTACTGGAATATATACCAGTGCATTACTGCAACCTACAATAATTTTTAATTCATTTTATATAAATCCTGTTAATATAAACACAAACAAGATTTATGGCGGTGTATACCTTGATAACTATACATCAGGTTTTATTTTAGAGGAGAATTATTTTTCAAATCATCAGGGAGCAACAGGTAGTCCATTTATACCGGTTACACAGAGTATTGGGCTTTGTGTTAACAATTCGGGTAGTGAAAATAATTCGATTTATAATAATAAATTCGAGGATTTATATGTAGGTGTTCTAGCACAAAATGAAAATAGAAGTAAACTAGATGGAGAAACAGGACTTGAAATCAAATGCAACGAATTTTTTAATATCCAATTTGATATTGCTGTAACTGCTGATATGCCAAGTAATATAACATCTGGAATAAAAAGTTTGCAAGGGGCTAGTGGAAGTTCAATAACAAATCCTGCTAATAATATATTCAGTCCATATGTTGAACAATCAACATTGGAAGCATGGGATATATATACTGAAACTGAAAATACAATTAATTATTGGTATAATACAAACCAGAATGGTTATGATCTTAAACCCGACTCTGTAACTCAAACTATAGTTAAAGTATTTCCTAACTTTATTGCTCCTCTATTTACCCTTGGCAACGCTTGTCCATCGAATTTTACTAGTGGAGGAGGGTTAGATGATTTGAAAAGTTTAGTTAATGATATGGGCTACAAAACGGATTCCATTAATAACTTATTAGCATTGTTGGTTGATGGTGGAGATACAGAAACCACATCCATAAGTGTTGAAACGGCATATCCTGATCAAACTATGGAAGTAAGAGCTGACCTATTATCAAAATCACCTTACTTAAGTGATACAGTTATAATAGTAACTGTGCAACAAGAGGAGGCTCTTCCTTCAACAATAGTAACTGAAATACTAACTGCTAATCCACAGTCGGCAAAGTCAGATCATATACTTGATGAAGTATATGCACGTGAGGATATAACCAATAGTCAGATAGACCAGATAGAAGCTAACAAAATGGTAATTGGGGCAAAAGAGTCACTAGAAATAGAAAAGTCTCGCTTTAATATGCAACGTGAATATGCACTTAACAGGCTTATTGCTAATTATAAATATGACACTACTGTAATTAATTCATCTGATAGTATTATTGCTTTATTGAATACACAAAACTATGTTAGTGCTAAACAACAATTGGCATTTGAATATTTTTCAAAAGGGAATTTTCAGTTAGCTCAAAATACACTTGATGCGATTCCAAACGATTATGAACTAGATTCAGACGCTTTAAGTGAAAATACTCAATTGAACGCATATCTTACAATCATAGTTCAACTGGCTCAGAGTGGAAAAAATATTTACCAATTAACAAGTGCACAAAAAGCTGGTGTATATAATATTTATCAAAGCTCAAATGGAAGAGCGGGTGCATGGGCGATGAATATATTGTGTACTGCTGATACCTTATCGTACAAAGAAAACTATATATTACCAACAATTGGAACTAAAACAGGAACTGTAAAAAGGATGCGACCTAATAACGATGTTTTTGAGAAAAATCAACTTAAAGTGTATCCAAATCCTGCAAATGATTACATTATTGTAGAATACGAATTAGCAGGGGACATTGATAATGCAACAATTAAAATTATAGATAATAATGGCTTTATTCGTCAAACCATCATGTCTGAAAATAATCATGAATATGCGGTTATTAATACTCAAAGTCTTGAGTCAGGCACATATATTTGTCATGTAAGTGCCAACAATAAATTAATTGGTGTCGCAAAATTTGTAATTTTACATTAAACCAATTTACCCAATCTAATGATTACCCTCATTAGGTTGGGTATATCGAAAAATGTTATGAAGAATATTTTACTTATATTTTTGTTCTTTTGTTGTTCGATATTAACAACTGCACAAACCTATTTCAATGAAAGGTACAATCTATATTATACTGAAGGTTTAGACTTTGCTCACAATATAATTGAGTTCGACTCTGGTTATATAATTGCAGGCGGTTGTGCACGTGAAAACCAAGATTATAGATTGGAGGTTGTTTTGTCGAAATTAAACTCTATCGGTCAATTAGTTAATTCAAAAGCAATAAATGATGATACTTGGAGCTATGATATTGGCCCAGACGGATCGGTAAAACATAATAATAATAATGAAATTACAGCAGTTGGCGCCCGGCGAAGGTCAACGGGAAGTTTTGTCAGAGATGAAGGTGTTATTTACAAGTTTTCATATGATTTAGATACTCTTTGGACAAGGACCATTGGCGATAATCAATTCCCTGATGATACAAATTATCAATTCAGGGGCTTGGAGGTTCTACCTAATAATGAATTAATAATAGCAGGTCATATTATAGTTGATGGTGCGACTAGTAAAGCACTTTTGATTAAAACTGATAGTTTAGGCAATGAGCTTTGGCGTAAATATTATAATAATGGTCCGATAAATATTGGTGTTGATGTTATTAGCACACCAGACAATGGGTTTGTGATTTCTTGTTACTTATGGACATTTGGCACACACCAAATCTCCGCTCCGTATATTGTTAAAACTGATAGTCTTGGAAATGAACAATGGCGCCATTACATAAATTGGCTTGATCAGCTACATGGTGAAATGAGTATTATAAATTCTCCTGACAGTACTATAATTGGTGTATATAGTTATTCTGATAGTGTTGGGTATCCATCATCAGACTCTTACAACCGTATTACATTAATAAAACTAGATTTGGAAGGAGAATTAATATGGGAAAAAAAATATGGTACAGCTGAGTTTAATAACTATGTTAAGTCTTTGAAAATTAATGATAATGGTAAAGTAATAATGGCAGGTATAAAGTATAGTCCTTTCCCCCATAGAATAGGGTACATGCAAAATTGTGATACTAATGGCGATTTATTATGGTATCGTGAATATGAAAATCTAATTGAATATGATAGCTATAATTTTATGAATGGTGTTACTCCTACAAATGATGGTGGTTATATAGGCGTTGGTGATGTATTACCCTATCCGCCGGATATCGGTAATCAGGATGTATGGCTAATTAAAGTTGACAGTATGGGCTGCGAGAGTTGGAACGATTGTTGGGTAGGCGAAACCGAACATATTGCATTACGCAATGAAGAAAAGCTGGTAATATACCCTAATCCTGCAAGCCGTGCAATCAACATATT
Source organism: uncultured Bacteroidota bacterium (assembly GCA_937912115.1). Lineage (GTDB taxonomy): Bacteria > Bacteroidota > Bacteroidia > Bacteroidales > F082. The sequence goes on from CALDOI010000230.1 coordinate 26,421, forward strand.
CATACCTAAAGAAAATGAGAGTGAAACACACAATTTGGTTATTTTCGATATATATGGTCGTAAAGTGGAAGAAACAGAAGTTGGGATGGGAGAAACTACAATAAGCTTTAATGTTACTGGATGGAAAGACGGACTTTACACGGTTATTACATCATATAACAGGAAAATTTCAGGTAGGGGAAAGTTTGTTGTAAATTAACTTAATATATTAAATCATGAAACGTACTATACTGATTATTGCAGGTTTTTTAATAACATGCACTCAAGTTATATCACAAGAATGGGCTCCAATTGGTGCAAAATGGTATTATAGCCATAATTTTTGGTTCAACTGATGAATTAACTTACATTGAATCAGTAGATGAGGTTGTAATAAACAATAAGGAATGTAAAAAGTTAAATACATTTGCAATATATGTTACATGCACATCCCCAACGAGTTGTTATTATGATACCACATTAAGGTCAACAGATTACTATTATCGTGAAAATCATAAATTGTTTCACTGGGATCCTATTTCTTCTTCCTTCGAGACACTATACAATTTCTCATTAAACCCAGGAGATGTGGAGATTGTTAGGGATACAACATTTGATGATTGTTGGCAATACTTTCCCTTCAACTATTACTGTTCAACATTTGAATATATAGTTGATAGTGTTGATCAGATTATTATTAATGACCAGGTAATAAATGTGCAATACACATCACCAACAGAAAATGCAAATTGGCTTCATTGTGGTTTCTTTGGAAATCACAAATCAATTGAGAATATTGGATCAACAAGATTCTTAATGGGAGCTAGCACCCAATATGGTCTAGAAGGCGACATAAAAGAACTAAGATGCTACAAAGACACTAATATTTTCTATAGAGCAGAATCATGGCCGGATAATTTACCATGTGGATATTTAACACCATTGATACATTCAGGGAAAATCGAAAATAATTTGGTCAATATAGTGAGTATTGCACCAAACCCGTGTTCTGATATTATTAACATTAGTTGCCCTGATTATATTACTATTGATGAATACGAAATAACAAATATTGGTGGTCATATAGTTCAATCCGGTAATAGTTGCCTTCAAAATTGTAAATTAGATATAAGAAAGCTAAAGAAGGGATTCTACTCCCTGAGGTTAAATATTGGTGGCAATATTATTGCAAAAAAATTCGTAAAGTTATAATCGTTGTTTGGAGTCAATTATATTCTAATGTTCCCAATTATTAATATGAGTGTATTTGTATGGCTGGTAATTTGATATTATTCCCAAATCCCGAACCAAAAGGATGTGAATTTTAAATCCGTAAATATACTATTCCTTCATCCTTCCATAGATTAACTGAACCCAAGGATTCCAACTTTTACCATTATCACCCGATTGTTCTATTCCCAAAGTAAAACTATCTTCGGTAATATTTGAATAAGTAGCTTTAATTTGGATGGAAGCCTGGGATGTATCACATCCGATTTTTACATTATTTAGAACAAAAGTGCTATCGGTGAAAACACCATTCATCATCATAATCTCCGAGGAAAATCCACTATAGGTAGTCGAAAAATATTTGCTTTCAGATGAGCTATATCCAAAATTAGTGATGTTTGATTGCACGAAGAAATCGATAAAACTTATTTTTTCCTGAATAAGATTGGTCGCGATGTAATCAATTGTAGAGCTCGTACTATCGGCTTTATACCATCTGTTCGCTCTCCCCGACCATGCATTAACTCTAACTCCCCAATTACCAATTAGGAAGGCTAATTTCTCAATTTCTGCACTTTTTGGCATAGTAAATACGTTCTCATCAACATCAACATTAAATTCAATGTTTTCAATTTGTAGTACCCTGTCACGTTGCCAAAATGTTTTTTCAGTTAGGAAGGGGATAATTAATCCATCAATTTCTCTGAAATCGTCAAAATATGTTTCGGCGGGCACGCCATATGCAAAATCTACCCATCTTGATTCACGTTTATATTCCAGATAAGTATTCGCATCCAGGTACCAAGTTTCGGTATGACCGTTTGTCCTAATAAGTTTAATGGCATAAACATCTATTCCATCAACAACTTGTTTGCCAATTAACTCAACTTCACAGCCATTTTCTTTGTAATTATAAAATGGTGTAAAAAACTCGGCTTTCTGGAGAAAGACATTCTGCTCAGATTTATTTAATTCGCGTGGGAAGGTAAATTCTTGCCATGGATCAATAGTCCAACCTGTTTCTCCATTAAATGCTTCAATTACATCAAATTGACCAAGTTTCAATTCACTGTAATATTTCCCATCTTTGGTTTTGATGGCAAAAAAATCATCCTCTACACTAAAAGCTGTAAATCGTCCGGTTATCTTCATCGATTCAACCTGATCCCATTTCTTTAGTTCGCCGTGTGCATTTCGATGTCGGGTTATTATCTCATCAACTGTTTGTGCATTTGTAATTAATGCCACAATGAGTAGCAACGAAGTCAATGTATATTTTGTAATTTGTTTCATCTCAGCCTGGTTTAATTGTGATTAATTACTTAAGATTATAACAAGCCATTTCGGTAAGGTTTCTTACAAAGACTTTACCATTATTAAATGATGGAGCCGTCCATGACTTGCCTTCAATTGCCTGGAATGATATGAGTTCAGTATAAGCATCCGGCGTTGCTTTAACCACTGCCAATTTTCCCTTATCTGATAATACAAGTAGTTTATCATCAACCATTATGAGACTACCCTTTCCAAAGCCTCTTTTTGTCCAGCTTACCTCGCCTGTTTCCACTGATACACAACGTAATGCCGCAACATGATAACCATAAATATATCCATTACGATAAACACATGAGCTAAAGTCATTTTTCATGCTATTGCCATTTAATACCTCCGTTGCTGTGTTTCCATTTATCTCAATGATAATAAACCCTGGAGTTCGTACACCCGATAGAAATATTTTATTCTTATCAATTAGTATCGGTATTGCAGTTAAGCTTCCAAAGGGCATATTATAAGTCCATAATGTATCACCGGTTGAGGTAAATGAAAATAGTTTTCGGCCATTTGCAAAAATAATTTGTTCCTTACCATCAATAGTTGCAGCTAGCGGTGAATCGTGAGAAGCATTTCCATTTTCACTGCTCCAGTTAATACTTCCATCTTTTTTATTAAACCCCATAAATGCTCTTGAATCTGTTCCCCCAACTTCCATAATAAGTACATCGTCAACAATGGTTGGGGATGATGCGAAGCCCCATCTTGGAGTTGTGGTTCCAAACTCTTCAACGAAATCTATTTGCCAATTTAGAGTGCCGTCTTTCAGTGAGTTAGCGCTTAATTTACCATGGCCACTGAAGCTGTAAATTTGATTTTCATCAATTATTGGTGTAGATCTGGATCCATTACCCCAACCATCAACATCAAAATATATCGAATCAACTTGTGATCTCCATAACTCATTACCGGTATTTTCGTCAAAGGCTGCAACATATTCGAAACCTGTTATACTATCAACTATTTCACTTGTCATAGTGTAAATGATCCCGTCGGAAATTGTCAATTCTGCAAATCCTGATCCCAATTCCTTTTTCCAAACTAATTCGGGTTTGGTTTCTGACCAGTTTATCCCCGACAAACTTTCAGTTGATATGCCGTCCCTATTTGGGCCTCTAAATTGATACCATCCATCAGGTTTTGTGTTTTGGGAAAATCCTGCAATAGTATTTACTAAGATTAGAAAAGTTATCAATAAATATTTGAATTTTATTTCCATGATATTTTTCATTAATTAATAAGTGAAGTAATAAGTAGGACTTCACATGGAATGTGAATTTAGTGTTAAATTATTGGCTAAAATTAATAAAAAGGTAGTAAGAGTAACATGGTTTATTAAGATGTTGATAATAAATATACAAATGGTGCATTTAGATCGACCAACATGTACAGTATTAATATATTACACCAATTTATTTGTGAAAGGATTGTTACTCATTTTTTAAGCTAAGGAAGATGTTTTTCCTAAGAAATGACCATGAAGGAATAAGTATCCAAATTAACCCACTAATAATTACAATTGAGATAATAATAAAAAGGAAATTGCCTGGAATGTGATATGAAGGCATTATTAATGAAGGTAATATTCCAATTGTTGCACTTAGGATTCCAATTAATATTCCTGATATTAAAAGGAATATATTTTCAATTACAATTACTTTGAAGATTTGATTCTTCTGGAAACCCAATGCGTAAAAAACTGCGATTTCCTTTTTGCGTTCAAGGATATTTCGGATAATTACAATACCCAATCCAAAAGTTCCAATTATTACACCTAATCCACCCAGTATCATGAATATTGTTAGATAAGTATTGGTTACCGAATAGAAATCTTTAAGGCGTTGAGAGGTTGAAGTAATTTCTATTCCATAATCCGTTAACGAATGTTCAAGCAAATCTGATACATCGGTTGTTAATTCATCAGGTACATCTGCCAACATTATTTTTGAACCTCCCGAACCAGGGAAGTTCTCAGTAAAAACACTATCGTAGACTAGTATATTTCCTTGAAAAACAGATGGGTTTAAACCTCCAACCAGTAGTAACTCCAATTGCTCACCGTACTCATTTGTATAAGATATTGTATCCCCAATCGACTTCATTAAGCCCCATTGTATAACTGTTTGATCGGCAATTGCAGGAATCAAATTATCACCGTAAGTTTTTTTGAGATCAAGCCAGGGATTGTTGGATTCATAAATTTGTGTAGCAAACGAGAAGGCTACTAAGCTGTCAAATAAATCTGGGTTAACTCCGATTACTTGAGGTTGTTGCACCTGATTTAAATTTAAGCAACTGGCATCATCACCTTGTAGATTATGGAATTGAATAAATCTAACGTCATCCAGAATATTCTCATCGATTAATCCAAATTGCTCTTTTCCAATCTTTGTATTGAGATTTTGAAGAATGGGGATCGTATTTTCAATCCATAAATTGAATCCCCCGGTTCCTGAATTTCTTTCATTTTCAAGTCCTGAAAAGGTAAGCCTGTTGGCTCCTGTTACTATTATTGTAAATGTACCTATGGCTAACAGCGTAATTACGGCGATACTTCTACTTTTATTCCTGGTTGCGTTTTTTACAGCAAGTAGCCATAATCCAATATCACCACTATTATTTTGATGAGTATATCTTCTAAGTTGCCCTGCTATCATAGCAATGCAACCAACAAGAAAAAGGAATCCTGCTAACAGCATTGTTGATGAATTTAATTTTAGGAATCCAGATAATGACATCGCTATTATTCCAAGGGATCCAAATATTCCAATAATAGTTACACTAATGATAAGCCGGTTAAAGCTGTTATTAATACTTATTTTTTGCTCACGGATTACACCAATAATATTTTTCTTTAATACCCTTGCCGTTACTATGTATATGGATAACAGCGAAATAATGATGCCGATTAGTATACCTGTGATTATTGTTGATGGGTGAATTATAACTTCAATTAAATCGGCATGAATGGCATCATTCCAAACGGTATTCAATCCCGAAATAATAATAGTGTTGTAGATAATTCCCAAAAGTCCTCCAACAATGGAAGCAATAATTATTGTGAATATTGATTCAGAAAATCGTAATCCGATAATTTGGTTCTTTTTAAACCCCAGACTCATAAACACACCTACCTCATGCATCCTGTTTTGCAGATTAAGACTGTATATCAATATTGTTAGAAGTATTGCAGCAGCTATAATAAAGAAGCTTAGACTTAGAAACAATTCACCAAAATCAACTCCGTTTGCAGCAGCTCGCTTACCCTGAGACTTAATATCAATAAATGCAAGGCCAATGTCATTTGGACTTATTACTGAAAGGATATCATTTTCAAGCTTTGTTTTGGTGATTTGGCTGGAATTAAATCTGATAGATGTATAATTCCCAAATTTATTTTCCCAGAGCTCCAATCCTTTTTCCAATGAAACAAATGCTTTAGGGGTGCCTTTAAAGTCATTCCAGTATTCTTCATCCTTATCTCTTATTTTTTTTAGATCAATGGGAATGCTTGCATCCCAGTCACTGAATTTTCCATCAGTGAAATCAGTGGTACTTTTAAAGAAATCTATCAACCAA
>CALDOI010000231.1 GCA_937912115.1 uncultured Bacteroidota bacterium
ATTATGGTGATGAATATATTATGGTGTGGATAGATTTTAATGACAACTTTGTTTTCGAGGAAGATGAAATTGTAGTTAACAATTATTTGATTGCGCCCGGTCAGGGAGGTGGTGTTTTCACTGAAACAATGCCTTTGGAAATCCACGATGGTGTTAATCTTGGGCATCATTTAATGCGCGCAAAATCAAACTGGAACAGCCCTGTTCCGGAAGACGCATGTGAAGGAACCCAATATGGTGAAACAGAAGATTATATGGCTGATGTTGTACTATATATAGGTATTGAAGATGAACCTTTTAGCAATACAGAAATGGTTGTTAGTACATTGGGTGATAATAAATTTAAAATATCAATGCAATCAACAGAAATTACCGAAACACTTATTATTAATCTGCATAATGTACTTGGTCAGAAATTGGTTGAGAACAGAGTGGAAAATAACAATGGTATATACCTGTATGATCTGGATATGTCGTTTGCTAAACCAGGTGCTTATATTATCAGATTAGGTTCTCCACAATATGGCAAAGTAAAGCGAATTGTTGTGAACTAATCAGTACTTTAATCTGTGAATCTGTGGCTTTTTTATTGAGAAAGAGCCTTTATTTGGTATTGCCAATTCTAACTATTTCTCTAATTATATTAACATCAGTTTCCTGCCAGGCATAATCAGCATCCTTATTTAAACTATTTAATAAAACTATATTTTGCTGATAATCCATCCCGCTCCTAACTATACTTCTCCCTGTTAGGTGATAGTTTGTTGCTCCCGTTTTTATTATGAGCTCACTAAAATTCTCGGTATTAATTCCTGAACCTGGCATGATTTCTATTCTTCCCCTTGCTATGGTTATTAATTCCCGAATAAGTTCAGCTCCCTCAATAGCGGTGTTTTTTTGCCCTGAAGTTAGTAACCTGTCAACCTTTAGTTCAATTAGTTGATTTAGTACTATGTACGGTTCGGAACACATGTCAAATGCCCGATGAAATACTACCTGCATGGGTTTTGCCAAACTAATAAGCTCCTCCATCCTCACCATATCAACCAACCCATCTTTATCCAGAATACCGATAACGACTCCGTCGGCATTTAGTTGTTTGGCAATTAGAATATCTTGTTTTATCTGTTCAAACTCGATATTGTTATATAAGAAATCCCCACCTCGAGGGCGTATTAGAACACAAACATCCAAATTCAATTTTTCGGTTGCCATCCTAATCATGCCTGCACTGGGAGTTGTTCCTCCTTCAAGTATATTATCGCAAAGCTCAATTCGTTTTGCCCCGCCTTTTTCAGCAGCTATAGCCGACATTATTGATGTTGCGCAAACTTCAATAATTATTTCCTTATTTTCAGTCATTTACTTAATGGATATGCTTTTCAGGTCAAAGTTTTTTATCATCAATTACTTTAAAAAACTGGCGGCGATAGCTTTCGCCAATCGGAAGTATTTCTTTACCAATTGTTACTCTGTTTCTTTCGATGCTGGTAATTTTATCAACCGCAACTAAATATGATTTATGAATTCGAACAAATCGGGGATAGGTTAGAGTTTGTTCCAGCTTTTTAAAGCTTAAGAGTGTCATTATTTTGTCGGTGAATGTATGAACTCTAAGATAATCCTTCATACCTTCAACAAAGAGAATATCGTCAAATTTCACATTTTGTGTGATGTTACCATTTTTTACGAAGAAAAAATCATCATTTGATGATCTTTCACTAACTATCACAGGCTTATACTCTTTGCCACTCTCACTATCCAACATACTATGAATTTTTTCGCAAGATTGAAGAAATCTGGAAAATGGGATCGGTTTTAGTAAATAATCGCAAATATCAAGTTCATATCCTTTAATCGCATATTCATGATAAGCCGTTGTTAGGATAACCTTTGGCTTATCCTTCATTGCTTCAATCATCTGGATACCGGTTAGTTCTTCCATTTGAATATCCAGAAAAATTAAATCTACCTTATTCGATTTCAAAAACTCTAAGGCTTCCAGGGCATTGTCAAATTCAGCAAGCAAATCCAGATATCCAACCCTCAAGATATAATCATGCATCTTTTGTAGTGCAAGAGGCTCATCGTCAATAGCTATACATGTAATTTTCATAGTACTATTAATTAACTTAAGACAAATATAATAAGTTACCAGATTGCATGGCAAATAAAAATTACAAACCTAACTTACAATAAAAACTACCGCAAATTATTAAGGGAAAATTTGAAGGTTTACTTTATAAATACCAGCGCTCTTTCGTATTTCAAGTTTATGCTTTTCAGGATAAAGCAGTTCTAATCGCTTTTTGGTATTTGCGAGTCCAATACCCGAGGTAACATCTTTATTATGCTCCTCAATTAAACTATATCTGTTAACAACCTCAAAACTGATTATACCATCGTCACAATTAAGAGAAATTTCAATTCCTGGAGCAACAATATTTTTCAAGCCATGCTTAAATGCGTTTTCAACAAAGGGGATAAAAAGCATTGGGGCAATGTTCATTCCGGCACAATTAGAACTATTATCGAATTTTACAAAATATGGGTTTTTCAATCTTAATTGTTGAAGTGAAATATAGTTTTCAAGATAGGTGATCTCTTTTTCCAGTGAAACACGGTCACTAACTGCTTCATATAGCGTGAATCGCATTATTTCCGACAATTTGATAACAGCATCAGATGCCTTTTCCTGATCTGAGCTAATCAAAGCATCAATATTATTTAAGGTATTGAAAAGGAAATGAGGATTTAATTGAGTTCGTAGTAAGGCTAATTCACTGGCTTTGTTCTTTTGCTCTAATTCGGTTTTTAACTGCTGATTCCTATACCAATATTTCATAAGCTTGATTACAGCAAAAAGGCTTACGACAGTATAAATATTAAAGAAGGAATAAAAAGGATTTATATACCAGAAGGAGCTGGCTTCATGCATCATATCACTATAAAAAATGGGATATGAAATATAGTATAGCAGAACCCTTTGCAATAATATTGCCGAAACAGCTGAAATTAAAAATAGTACTGAAAACAAAACATATTTCTTCTTGAAAAGAAAGCGTGGTAATAAATAGTACACAGTAAAATACGCTGCTAATATATCTACTGTGGCTGTTAATGTTAAACTGGATATTGCAGCTAGGGAATCGAATTCTTTACTGTAAAATTTATATTGAAGAAAAAAGAACAATATATAAGCAATCCAAAATATTACATGTGATAGAATTCGGATTACCGGGTTCGAAGAATATGTGTTTATTTTGTTCATATTCAGCAAATGTAAAGCATAAATGCATAATATTCATATAATTATAGTGATAATCGACCAACAGCATTCAAATCCCAATAATCGCAACAATTTTATCGACAGAATTGGTTTAACCTTTAAAAACACTTGCTTATAGAATGAATTGGCCTAATGGTATAATTAATTTGACTTTTGGGTAAAACTGTACCAATTTAGCAATAAATTAAATCTAATTCTTAAGAAATAGCATCATGAAATATAAAGTTCACCGCATCGACATTGATATGGAAAACGATTCGCAAAACCTTGAATTATTCCTTAATTCTCTCAAGGGTGAAGTTGTATCAATTATTCCAAATATCAAGAGAACTACCATAGGTCAGATATATGGCTTATCAAAAAAAATTGATTTTTTACTAATAATCGAAAAGCGTTTAATTTAAAACCGGAAATCATGAATATAGGAATAATATTTATCATAATAGTATTTATAGGAATTCTTATTCGGGTAATCATGCTGGAAATACAGCAAATTAAGATAATTAAAAATACTGCAAGTATGCTTCATGACATAGAAATTCAATTGGATAATATGATTGAAAATTTCTAGACAGTATAATTAAGAATTTTAAGAAAAATTATATCCGAAAAAGTGTGGAACAAATGAAGAGACTTGAAAAAAAACTTGATAAGTTAAACCGTAGAGATAAGTAAATGAAGGATATTAAAATAATCCCATTTATAATTATTGCAATAACGATAGTAATTTGGCTTGGATGGAAATATTTCGCTTCTGAGCCATCCTTATCCCAATCTGCAAATCAAATAGCAGAAATTGATCAAATTATAACTACCCTTGATAAAAATGGTCAATTTTCAGGTGCACTTTTGATAGCAATGAAGGGCGAAATTATATATAAAAACGCTGTTGGTTATGCCGATTTAATGGATAGTATTCCCAATACCTGTGATACAAAATTCAGAATTGCTTCTTTCACCAAACCCATTACCGCCATGTTAATCCTTCAACTTGTAGAGGAGGGCAAACTCAAACTTGATGGAAAACTAACGGATTATTTACCAGAATTTCCCAAAGAAAAAGGGGAGAGTATTACAATACATCAACTACTAACACACACAGCAGGAATTACAGGTGAATCCAGAATTGCGAATTTGATAGATATTGAAAAAGAATATTATTCACGGGAGCGACTACTCAACTGCATTGCCGAAAAAGAACTTGTATATGAACCCGGAAAAGGAAGAGAGTATAGCAATTTTGGATATGCTTTGCTGGGATTGGTTATAGAAGAAGTCAGCGGAAAATCGTACAATGCAGTACTGCAGGAAAAGATCTGTCAACCGGCAGGAATGAAAAATACTCTGGAGGATGTAACTGCACAACCAATTGAGAACAGAGCCATTGGATATAACTATAATTATTTTACCGGCCTTGAAGAAGCTTCTTTTCTTGATATGTCTTTTTGTCTCGGAGCCGGCCAGCTACTGTCAACTGTTGAAGATTTGTATTTATTTGATAAAGCGCTTTATTCAGACAAACTACTTAATGAAGAATCTAAGGACCTCTTTTTTAATAGTTATGGATGGCATTACCAAAAGTGTCGAATTGGCAAAGGTTTGAAACGTATCCGATCGAATAGTTTAGACGGTAGCATAAACGGATTTGGCAGTCACACCCAAAGAATTGAAAAAGATACCGTTTTCATAGTTGCCTTACGAAACACAAAAGAGTACAAACGTCAAATTGTGATTAAATGGCCTGACTACATGGTATCACGAATACTTGCTGTACTGTATGGTGAAGAATATGATCTTCCTAAAAAATCAGGGGCTTACGCAATATTCAAGGAAATGATCGATTCAGGGAAAAAAGAAGCAGAAAATCTTTCAGATAAAATTATGACTAAACAAACAAACAGTTACTATCTGAATAATAGGGAGTTTAGATTTTTTGAAGAAGAGCTAAAGAAAAAAGGAATGGAAAGTCAAGCAACCGATTATCGAAAAATCCATGAGCAAATTAAATAAGCTTTTTTTAGTACATTTTTCAATCATAATAAGATTAACATAAAGAGTAACAATCATATTAAATAAGTGAATCAGTATTTCATGAAAAAATTTATAATTATTACGCTATCGTTTTTAGTGATTTCAACATCCTGCAAACAACAATTGGAATCACGGTTGGCCGGGAATATATCAAATGAGAATGATGGAATTCCAACAGGAGAATATTTAGGTCAAACCTTACCAGGATTAGAACCAATATTATTTGCTCCCGGCATTGTTTCAAACGGCCTCAATAACCGTGACATTACAATATCACCTGATGGAAATGAAATTTATTTTACATCTTCAACCTCCGATTATAGCTACGCCACTGTATTCTGCGTTAAAAGAGAGGATAATGAATGGAGTATTCCAAAAGTAACATCTTTTGGTAGTTCAACCAATTATATTGTAATAGAGCCTTGTTTAAGTTACGATGGAAACCAACTTTTTTATGCATCTGACAAACTGATTGGTGATTCTTCAATTGCAAAAAACATGAATATCTGGATGGTGGAAAGGGAGGATGATAATTGGGGCGAACCCATTTTGTTAGATTCAACCATTAATACATCACAGGGTGAATATTATCCATCACTTACTAAAACGGGAACTTTATATTTTACACGGGAAGAACCAAATAGAATTAACAATATTTACAGATCAAAATATATTAATGGCAGCTATGCTTTACCCGAAAAACTTCCTGAACAGGTTAACTGTGGCCGAAATCGCTTCAATGCATATATCTCGCCAGACGAAAGTTTCATTATAATTCCAGCCATTGGTGTTGAAAAAGATGTAGCTGGTACAAATTATTATATTTCGTTTAGAAACACTGATAATGGTTGGAGTGAACCAATAAATATGGGAGATAAAATAAATAAAGACCTTGGCAGAGGATGGTCGGCATCACTATCTCCAGATGGAAAATATTTATTTTTCATGTCTTCAAAAGGATTATCTAACCAATCAAAACCCAATCATCTATCATATGAATTTTTCGAAGAATTGCAAACTCACCCACAAAATGGTAACCCGGACATTTATTGGATTAGTTCAGGCTTTATTAAAGAACTCGGCATCAAAGAAGGTGGCCTTGGATTTTAACCAAATGGGCATTAAATCAATTCGGCTAACAAATTTCAATACACTTCGTTTTTGAAAATTAAGCCTCATTGACTTAAATTTTCTTTTTCAATACTTTTTTCAACTTTCGCTTTTAGTTTATCAATATTTTTAATTAATAATTCGTGTTTTTGAATATCATCCTCCTTCTTTAAGTCTTTTTGTTTTTCGCTAAGCGATTCTTGTTGTTTATTCAATTCATCAAGCTGTTCTTTCTTTTTTTCAATTTTTTCTGATTTGATTGCTTTGTCAAAAACTAAATCTTCAGGAATTTGATCATCATTTGAACTTTTATTTTTAAGAATTTCTTGTGGGATAAAAACCTTTTCATTTACATTTTTCTGATTCATAAAAGTTGGAGAAACTATTTCAATTTTGTTCTTATGAAGTACATCAATCACATTAGCATTCAATAAAGAGCTCGTGCTAAAGTATTTACTGCTATCTTCCAGGAAGCCGTGAATTTTGTATATTACTGAATAATCACCCAGATTGATAATGTAAACCCAAGGGTCTTTTAATCCGGTTGCAACAGCAGCCTCTTTCAGCGAATCTTCAATTTTAGTTCGTTGTATGTCGTAACCTAATGAAACAGAAGTAGAAATTACTGTATCCGATTTACGTGTTAACTTAACAGGATTTGTGGCAATGTATAAATTTGGAATGGTAATAAAATTGCTATCTTCCAGTTGAATCTCAGTATGAAAAATACTCTTCTTTGTAACCCTGCCTTGAAAATCTCCAATTTTAATAAGGTCTCCATTCCTGAAACGGTTCATCGAATTATTCATAATTCCAGCAATAAGGTTTCCTAATACAGTAGTTGAACTTAAAGCAATTCCAGCACTAACTATTATAGCAAGGAAACTTAAGATTTGACCTTTTAAGGTTTTATCAATGGGAAGGGATAAAATAAAAACAACTGTACCAACAAATACTATAAAAGTGGCTATACTATTTTTAATAATGTTGCTGTAAATTTTAGTTGATTTTGTTTTTTTAAATATCCATGAATTGAAAAATAGTATTAGAATCCAAACCATTACAATACCAAAAGGCTCTAGTATTGACTTAAATATGTTTATTAAATATTCCATTTCTTCAATGTTTTATAACTGTTGTTTATTTGTTGATTTACATTTTATTATTCCTTGAAATACTTTCGAACCCAACTGGCTCATTTTGAAGCTCAGGATCGTGAGTTGGGACTTGTGCTAATACAAGGGACAAACCCGATCTATCTACTTTACTCAGAATTCCCGCCTGAACATACGTGTAGGAGTTCGGCTAATTAATTTTGTTTCACAAAAATCAAAGTCCACTTATTAAAGCTTCTCAACATCAATTTTGAAGAGCTCTGCAGCATTTTTCCACAGAATTAATTCCTTTTTATCGTCGGCTAATTCTAATTGATCCATAAATTTTAAGTAAGATTTCATATTTGATATTGGCCAATCAGTACCGTATAATAAATAATTTGGATCTCCGGCATAGGTTATCATTTCTTCTATTTCTTTTTTCATATACCGTTCAAATTTATCTTCAAAATCACCAAGTACCAGGCCGGAAATATCTGCATATACATTATTGTTTTTATACACAACTTCCATACAGTCTTTAATCCCGGGGTTGCCAATGTGGCATATCACTATTTTTAAATCAGGATAATCAACTGCTAAATCATCAATATGTAATGGGTGTGAATATTTAACTTTTCCTGTAGGAGCATAGGTATCACCTGAATGAAACATAACCGGAACATCATATTCAATAGCCATTTCGTACATAAGCTTAAGTCTGATATCGTTTGGGTAAAATGGCTCGTAACCTGGATAAAATTTTAAGCCTTTTATAAATCCATTTTCAAGATATTCGCCAATTTCCCGTACATCTCTGTGATCATAATGCAAATAACTAATACCTGAAACTACGCCTAAATTTTTTCGTTCTTTAATGGCTTCTACTACCTTTCGTGTGCTCGGTCGGTGTTGGTTAACTTTGTAAGATGATAATACTAAAGCATAATCAATATTATTCTCTAACATATTATCTGTTAGTTTATTAAGACTACCTTCCAGAGAAATGACTCTATCTTCGTGGTAATTGTTAATGTGGGTGTGTACGTCTATTATCATATTTTATTCATTCAGCTGTGTTTGGATGTCCATTCGTTGATGTAGAATTCTGAAAATTTCAATTTCTTCGTTGTTCCTGCTGATTTTATATTTCATTATTCAGCCGAAAATTTTTGATGAAGGTTTTTCAAAAAAGATGTTCGGTCAAAATCTTCTACAAAGCCTGATTTTTCTCTTTTTTTCAGTTCTTTTATAAGTTCTGTTTTTTTTTGATTCTTCGTGTTCAAACATTCTCAAAGCAGTTCTCACAACTTCACTTGCAGAAGAATATTTTCCTGATTTGATCTGACGATCGATGAAATTATCAAAATAATCACCTAACAAAATTGATGTGTATTCGCTATAACTTAGAATTTGATACAAAAATACCAATTCTTGGTAGGATTTCAAAATTAATTTTCAGATTTAGTTCGACCCGGTTGTAGCTAACAAACGTTTAAAGTTATTGCGTTTTATATCCATTTTAAGCATTAGCCTATTCTCGTTTTTAACTCAACAGCAACTTTATCATGATGAAACTGATTTTTATCATCGAATTAAACGAATTAAACGAATTTTCGTATTTCGCAAACCGAAAAACTAATCTGCTAAATCCGTTAATTTGATGATGATTTTCGAATAAGTTGTCATTGGTAGCCATTACCCACGCTATAGCGCATACTCTTTTGTTAGGGCATGTTATTTTTTATTAATTTATCTACCGATTTTATTTTTCCTTTTTTTTCATCTTTTAAATAAATCTCACGATAAAATCCATTATCAATTATTTTATAAACCTTTGGTCGATAAGGCTTTTTTAGCCATGCTACATCTCCTCCAGCAGAATTAATACTATCACTTCTTGCTTTCCTTGTTAATATATCCAGGTAAAGAGAATCATTAACTATTGACCACTTACCAGAGTCGATCACACTGCATGTTATCATCAGAAAACTTGAATCTGAGTTTAATGTTAAATCCATTCCTCCAACATAATGACTTGTTCCAGAAAGATACAATATACCTCTCTCAAAAAGATTATATTCTGCTGATTTATAATTTCCAGCCATTTGTCCCAAAACTGCACCAAATGTCATTGTTAACAGAATACAAAATATCAATAATCCTTTTCTCATTTAATTATTCTTTTTGCCTTATGTATCCCAATATTGGTTTTTAATAAAAAGAAATAAATACCTGCTGACTTTCCTTCAGCATGCCAAATAAATTGGTGCTTTCCTTGTGATTGGGCTTTTTCATTCACCTCAACCAGATTGCCATGGTAATCGTAAATAGAAAGTTGAACAATTGATGGTTTGTTCAGACAATATTCAAGGGTAGCTGAAGCTGTTATGGGGTTAGGGAAAAGGGAAAAATAGGAATTACCCACCGGGTTTACCACCGATATTAAACAGGCTTGCTCCACCTCCTCCTGGCTGTTACAGCCTGTGGCATTGTTCTGAATCCAAGTATCAATACCAGGCATTGCCAGATAATCACAAACGCTCATAACTGCGCAAGTAGATAAGGAATTGTTATTCAATATCCATATTCCGGTGATGGAAGTTGGATCTATATTATCCAACCCCGATAAACTTGGCAGTACATCATTACAACTAATATTCACCTTACCCCCAATCGAAAGTAAATTGGTAAATGCGGAAAGGCTGATAAGGTAATCGTTACCATAGATTTCAAGGTTTGCCCCGACATAAATTAAACTATCTAACCCAAAAAAACTTGAACAAGAAGTGCCTTGAATATAGAGGTCTCCACCAATATAATTTAGATTTCCAAGGGCCAATATACTTGATAATGCCTCCATATTTCTATTGGAAGAACCACCCCAAAGTAAACCTATGAATAGGCCTCCCCCTATCGAATCTAAGTTGTCAAGTCCTGCTAAACTTGTTAGTGAATCATTACTGCTAATCCAAAGGTTGCCTCCTATGGAAACAAGATCTTCAAGGCCAGCCAAACTTGTAAGTATAGGATTACCAATCCAAGGATCATATGTTTCTCCTATCATAAGGCTTCCCCTGATTGAATTAATCTGACTCAGACCATTTAGGTCGGTAATATCAATACCTTTTATAGTAACATTACCTTCCAGGTTGGAGCAGTCTGGATAATTCATCTGGAAATTTTCAATGTTATCTTGTGATAGAAAATAATAGTTGCCATAAGGCAGGCAACTTAGTGTAATTCCACAGCCATTTGCTACTTCAGAAGGGTTGTCACACCCTGCAGAATTGTTATATATATCGACTGTCCCTGAGGGGCTGACGAGGAAATCACAAATGTTTTGTGCTTCGCAGTTAGTTAAAGAAGTGTTATTATAAATTTGAAGGTTTTCAATCGAAGTAGTATTGATATTATTGATTCCATTTAAACTGTTTAGTGAATAATTATTTGTAATTGTAAGTTCACCTGCAATTGAATTTACATTCTCCAATCCAGATAAACTGTTCAATGAAGAATTTTTTTCAATGATTAGGCTACCTGGTATTGAATTTAAATTTTCCAGTCCCGCTAAACTAACAAGTAAGTGGTTCTTTCTTATAGTTAAATCTCCCCCGATGGTAGATAAATTATCAAGTCCTGCTAAACTAGTAAGAGATTCATTATATGGGCCATATTGGCTCCAATCTCCAATCATAAGATCTCCGCCAACGAACATTAATTCATCAAGCCCGGACAGATTTGTAAGGAAAGCAGAAGATGTAATCTTAAAATCACCACCAATAGAAGTTATTACACTTAGGCCGTTAAGATTTGTAATAGTTTGATAAAAATCGGCGATGATAACATACCCTTCAATTTCAGTGCAGCCTGGATAGTTGGTCTGAAAATCATCAATCTGCGACTGATGAATAAAAGAGATACCCTCAGGCAGACAAGATTGGGATAAAATAGTAGTATTAATGCTAAATAAAACAGCGATTAAAAAAGTTATATTTTTCATAACCAGCGATTTAATCTATAGACAATCTTTCATATTGCTAAATTACTATCATTTATGAGCCTTGTCAATCATTTGCTTGCATATAACTGATTAATTAAGTTACTGTGTTTATACTTCGCATTTAGCATTAGTTTATTAAGACATTGTTATTTACAGCTTAAAATTCTATTATCCATGTTAGTGATAATTGCAATAGATTTACTTATAATTTGAGTTAAAGCTATATTCTTTAGAGTTTTCAAATGTTGTGAATAATTTTACCATCAGTAGTCGTTTAAAATAAAAAATAACTATTTATAAGGAATCTGAACATCGTGAACACAACTCTCTTTGTACATAAATCCGGTTTTAAAGAAATCTGTTTCTAGGTTTACCTTATCACTCCTTTCATTGTGGAAATTCACATTTTCGTCTACAAGTTTTTTATAGAGCTCAGGTCTGCGATCCTTTAGATAATAATAATTTGGTGCCGGATGTGTCATTCCGTAATACGCAGGTACACAGTCAGCTACCAACATTGTATTTTGTTCGTGATTTGCCGCAACTATAATATCACCATGCGGGCCGCAAATAATACTATTACCTCGGTAATGCCATTGATCCTCTCCTCGTTTTTCATAACCTGTTCGATTTGAATATGCAAAAAAGATATTATTGGCATATGCATTTGCAGGAATTAGCAAGGTTGAAATATCAGGGTAAGGTACAGCGCTTCTTTGACCGTTGGGTAGTCGATAATAATTATCAGCCGCGGTTGGCCCTACAATAAGCTTAGCGCCGTTTAAAGCTAAGATTCTTTGAAGTTCAGGGAATTCACATTCATAGCAATTTAGCACACCAACAGGGAAGTCGAAAATATTATACACCGGGTAATCGCTACTTCCACAACTCCAATTATCTCTTTCCTGCTGTCCGTATAAATGGGTTTTTTTATAACTATTTAATAATTCTCCTGTTTCTTTAATCACTGCAATGGCATCATAGTATCGGGTTTCACCGTCAGCCTCATCAACTTTTTCTGCATAGGGAACAATTAAAGCCATATTAAATCTCTTGGCGATTTCACGTGCTTTTGTAATACTTGGACCATCCATATACTCTGCAACTTTTACAGCATCTTCAGGGCTTAATGTATATCCTGTTACATATAGCTCAGGGAAAGATAGTAACTGGACATCGTATTTTTTTGCTTGTTTAACAGCTTCTTCAAGCAATTCCATATTTTTCTTTGTAGCTCCTTCAGCGCAAGCTGCTTCAACCTGATAAATCCCGAGGCGTAAACCCGACCCTAATTCAGGAACCTCCCCGTAAATTGACATTTTAAACTGCAGATTGCGATAACTTTCCTCCACACTTAGTTTATAATTTGGAGTGCCATCATCAGATGCTGCAATTACTTTTTCAATTTGTTGTTGTTTTGTTTGCAATGGTGATTCTACACTTTTTTGTGCAATCAGGGTAACCGAAATAATTGTAATTAAGGTTAGTAAAATTAATTGTTTCATGGCTATAGGTTTTAATTATTTATTGGGACAAATAATAATGCTAATATCATCAGCATCGCAAATATAACTCATTTATAAACAACAAACAAGCTGAGTTTCCAAAACAATAGCTAAGAAAGGCGTCCATTTCATATTTCCAATCTTAAATCATGGTCAAGAAAACAGGTATCAAAAATATGCGTCAGATATTAGTTATATGCAATTGGCTTTATCAGAATTAATCGGAGTTGGATTCCCATTTTCGTCAACATTTACATAAACCACACATGTTGAACAAACAATTATTTCAGTTTTCTCTTCAAGATTTACTATCCTTGCCTCAAGTGATAGTTTCAAAGATGTATTACCGATATGACCAACCTTCCCATAAATACGAACCTGATCTTTCACCTTTACGGGCTTCTTAAAAAGCACCTCCTCCATTTTAAGTGTGATAACGTTATTTGATCTACATGCACATGCGGCCATTATTCCGCCTGCTTCGTCGAGCCATGAAAGCATGGTGCCACCAAATAAATTATCGTTTACACCAATATCGCTGGTTTTACAAATGTTTGTTGAGATGAGTTTCATTTATAAGAAGTTTGGTTATCAACAAAAGTAAATAAATACATATAATAGTCGCATTTTTTAGTTTGAATTATTTAAAGATGCTTCATTCGTGATTATTTCAAACCCCAATAATCACTATTTAGAACATTATAAATTACATATCTGTTAAGAAAATAACACAGCTTTCAATTAAAAATTTTAAATTTGCTTGCTAAATATAAAATCAAATAATAATAAATATTTAACAACTAATTTATATGAAGAAGAATGTAATTATTATTGGTGCAGCGGGAAGAGATTTCCATAATTTTAACACTTATTATCGTGGAAATGAAGATTATAATGTAGTTGCTTTTACAGCAGCTCAAATTCCTGATATCGATGGAAGAAAATACCCGGTTGAACTTGCCGGAGAACTATATCCTGAAGGTATCCCAATTTATACTGAAGATCAGCTACCAAAACTTATTAAGGAACTTAACATCGACGATTGTGTATTTTCCTATAGTGACGTACCTTACGATAGAGTAATGGCAGTAAGCGCAATTGTTAACGCTGCTGGTGCAAACTTTGTACTACTCGGACCCAGAGACACAATGGTTAAAAGTACTAAACCTGTTATAGCCGTAGGTGCGGTTAGAACCGGATGTGGTAAAAGCCAGACATCGCGTAAGGTTATTGAGTATTTGATGGCCAAAGGATTGAAAGTTGTTGCCATCCGCCACCCCATGCCTTATGGTGATTTAGTTAAACAAAAAGTACAACGTTTTGCTACTGTTGAAGATCTTGCAAAACATAAATGTACTGTTGAGGAAATGGAAGAGTACGAACCACATGTTGTTCGCGGAAACGTAATATATGCAGGTGTTGATTATGAAGCTATTGTAAGAGCTGCAGAAAAAGATCCTGATGGTTGTGATGTAATCCTTTGGGATGGTGGAAATAATGATTTCCCGTTTTACAAACCAGATCTTAATATGACCGTGGTTGATCCTCATCGCCCAGGGCATGAGTTAAAATATTATCCGGGCGAAGTAACTTTACGTCTTGCCGATGTTGCTATTATTAACAAAATGGATAGCGCAGCTCCTGAAGATATTCAAACAGTTCGTGAAAACATTTATAAAGTAGCTCCACATGC
>CALDOI010000232.1 GCA_937912115.1 uncultured Bacteroidota bacterium
TTGCCATTATTCATTATTTTTAGATAATAATTAGGAAACTAATATTTAAGCTGTACATGCAAAAATATAAAAAGAAGATAGTCTTCAACTAAAACTATCCTCTTTTATACACATTCTTAATAATAATTACCTATTGTCCTAAATAGGCTTTTAGTAACTGGCTTCTTGCGGTATGTCGTAATCGGCGAATAGCTTTCTCTTTAATTTGCCGAACTCTTTCTCGTGTTAAATCAAATTTGGCACCAATTTCTTCTAGAGTTAAACTATAGTTTAGTCCAATTCCATAATACATATTTATTATTTCACGTTCCTTTAAACTAAGTGATGCTAATGATCTTTGGATTTCGTTTCCAAGCGACTCTTTCAATAAGTTCTCATCTGTTTCTTCGTTATCTTTGGGAACAAAAAAATCAAGGAATTTAGTGTCTTCATCAACGGTTAAAGGTGCATCCATTGAAATATATCGAGTAGCAATACCCATGGTTGATTTCACTTTGTGAGTTGAAACTTCGAGTTCGTCAGCTATTTCCTTTACAGAAGGTGGTCTTTCCAGATTTTGTTCAAGTTGAGATGAGACTTTTTTTAACTTATTCAAGGAGCCAACTTGATTGAGAGGAAGTCGTACGATACGTGATTGTTCGGCAATAGCCTGAAGTATTGATTGGCGAATCCACCAAACTGCATATGAAATAAATTTGAATCCTCTGGTTTCATCAAATCGTTGAGCTGCTTTTATTAAACCAAGATTACCTTCATTAATCATATCTGGCAAGCTTAACCCTTGGTTTTGGTATTGTTTTGAAACTGATACAACAAATCTCAAATTTGCTTTCGTGAGTTTTTCTAATGCAATAGTATCTCCATTCTTAATCCTACGAGCTAATTCTACTTCTTCCTCAGCAGTAATCAATGCCTCTCTTCCAATATCCTGTAAATACTTGTCGAGCGAAGCAGTATTTCGATTGGTTATAGATTTAGTTATTTTTAGTTGTCTCATTTTAGAAGAATGGGATTAGCATAAGTTTTTGAAAAGAGCCATGCAATATACAAAAAAAATTATAGTTTACAAATAATCAGAGCATAAATTCGTAAGAAACTCTAACACCATTTGGGTATACTCCCTTTAAACGGATAATATTTCTTTGTGTATTGCTTAATGCTGATAATAGTTTGTCCTGTGAATTAACTCTCTCTCCATTTATCTCAGTTATAATAAACCCTTCGATTATCCCACTTTTATTTAATATCCCACCACTTAAAGTATTTATCTTTAATCCATTAGGAATATTTAACTTTTTAAGTTCCTCAATAGATACTTGCTGCAAGTCAGCCCCAAGCAGGTCATTGTAAAATGAATCGCTAGAGTTAATTGCCAAGGTTGTTCCATTTTTGTTTTTAAGAGTAACATCGAAATCCATAACCTTATTATCTCTAATTATTTCAACCGTTACCACAGTTCCAGGATTATATTGTGCGATGAGACCGAGAAGTGAAGATAAACTGTTTGTTTTCTTGCCATTAATTGAGAGTATTATATCACCTTGGGTAATTCCTGCATCATATGCTCCACTATTTTCTACAACTGAAGCTACGAATATTCCATCTACATCCTTAAGATTATTCGCTTCTGCAAAATCAGCATTTATATCTTGAATTTGAACCCCAAGGTAGCCACGCTGGGTTTCGCCATACTCCATTATATCATTTACAACTTTGGCAACAATATTAACCGGAATTGCGAAAGAATATCCTTCATAAACACCAGTATGAGATGCAATTGCAGCATTTATCCCCACCAGTTCACCCTTCGTATTTACTAAAGCTCCACCACTATTACCTCTGTTAACTACAGCATCAGTTTGTATAAACGACTCAATGGAAGATTGTCCTCCCAGAATATTAATATTGCGAGCTTTAGCACTTACTATTCCGGCAGTTACAGTTGAGTTAAGGTCGAACGGATTGCCCACAGCAAGTACCCATTCACCAATTTTTAGGTCATCCGAATTGCCGAATGTTAAGTAGGGCAATTCATCCTCATTAACTTTTATCAATGCTAAATCAGTACTGGGATCAACACCAATTACTTCTGCTTCTGTTTCACGTTCATTGTTAAATGTTATTGATATTTTATCAGCACCATCAATAACATGATTATTTGTTACGATATAACCATCAGAAGATATAATAACTCCTGAACCAAAGGCAACATAGCTATTTTTTCGTTGTGGATATTGATGGAAGTATTCTTTAAACTGGCCAAAAAAATCATCATATGAATTTGTTCGGGCAACTATTTGCGTTTTTATATGAACCACTGCATCCAAAGATGTTTCGGCTGCATATGTAAGATCCACAGCTTGTTGAGGTGCATTATGTGATTGATGAATGGGTGGAATGTGATTGTTTGTGCTTACTTTATTTAGATTTGTTTCGGTTGGTTTTGATATATTACCTTTGTACTCATTATAGATAAAAATTGTGAGTAATACGAGTAATGCTCCAACTGCTCCACTAATAATACTTTTAGTTGTTGATGTAGTTTTCATATATCTCATGTATTTTTGTTTTTTTTAGAACGCTAATTTATTGCGTAAATTTTTTTCTTCAGGTTAAATTTTGTTAAATCACTTAATATGCAAATTCATTTTTACAAATTTCATGGAAATGGCAATGATTTTATTATTGTGGATAATCGTGAAGATTTGGTGAATCTGGAATGTAAGCAGATTCAAAACCTATGTAACAGAAGGTTTGGTATTGGTGCAGATGGATTAATGCTACTTAATGCATCTGAAAAGTATGATTTTAAAATGGTTTACTATAATTCGGATGGTAAACTAAGCAGTATGTGTGGTAATGGGGGAAGATGTATAACTGCTTTTGCCAGATTTCTTGGGATTATTGACAATGAAACCATATTTGAAGCATTTGATGGTGAGCATAAGGCAATAGTTAACAACGATAATCCGGAAAAAAACGTTTGGAATATTAGCCTGCAACTTTCAAATGTATTGGAAGTTGAGAAAAATGATGAATATTATTTTCTTAACACTGGCTCACCACATTATGTTGAATTTGTTGATAAAGTAGCTGAGGTTGATGTTGTTCTAGAAGGAAAGAAAATCCGATATAGTGAAAGATTTGCACCCGATGGAACTAATGTAAATTTTGTTGAGAAAAATGAAGACAGAATTTTTGTAAGAACCTATGAAAGAGGTGTTGAAGATGAGACACTTTCATGTGGCACAGGTGTAACAGCATCGGCCATTGCGTTTTTTTATGAATCAGGAAAAAACAATATTTATGTTCATACCACAGGTGGTGATTTTGAAGTTAATTTTAAAAATAACCATAAAGATAATAAAGACCAATTCACAGATATTTGGTTAATTGGTCCGGCAACTTTAGTATTCGAAGGTGAGGTTTTTTTTTAGACTATTGATTACTGAACAACTAAAATAACTATGGAAAAACTTTCGAAGCAAAACTGGCTGCCAACAACTGCAAAAGAAGTTAAGGAAAGAGGGTGGAATGAACTTGATGTAATCCTTTTTACTGGTGATGCTTATATTGATCACCCATCATTTGGGATGGCTGTAATTGGTCGGGTGCTGGAAGATATGGGTTTGAAGGTTGCCATTGTACCACAGCCAAACTGGCAAGATGATTTGCGGGATTTTAAAAAACTTGGAGTCCCTCGTTTGTTCTTTGGTGTTTCAGCCGGAGTTATGGATTCGATGGTAAATCATTACACAGCTAATCGAAGGTTAAGATCCAATGATGCATATACTCCCGGCAACAAGGCAGGTTTTCGACCCGATTATCCAACAGTTGTTTATACTAAAATACTTAAGGATATATTTCCTGATATACCTGTAATTATTGGCGGTGTTGAAGCCTCGATGCGTAGGTTTACTCATTATGATTATTGGAAAGATGAGTTGCAGCAGAGCATGTTATTGCAGTCAGGAGCCGACTTGATGGTATATGGGATGGGAGAGAAACCCATTACTGAAATTGTAAGATTATTGCAAAAAGGAGTTCCATTTGAAAAACTTAACACAATTCAGCAAACAGGATTTATTGTAAAGTCGAAGAATGATATTCCCCTGAATAAAAACTGGGAAACTGTCCATCTTGCTTCACATGAGGAGTGTTTGCAGGATAAGATTTCATTTGCTCGAAATTTTAAGGTTATAGAGGTTGAATCGAACCGTATTAATGCCAACAGGCTGGTTCAACAAATTGGTGAAGAGTACCTTGTTGTAAATCCTGCAAACGCATTCTTGGAAGAAAAGGAAATAGATAAAATTTATGACCTTCCATTTACCCGGATGCCACATTTTAAATACAATAGCAAGGAGACAATACCCGCCTACGAAATGATAAAGTTTTCGGTTAACATACACCGCGGATGCTTTGGAGGATGCAGCTTTTGCACGATATCTGCTCATCAAGGAAAATTTGTTTCATCTAGATCCGAAAAATCGATACTTGATGAGGTTAAGAAAGTAAGTCAACTCCCCGATTTTAAAGGTAGCTTGTCAGATTTGGGAGGACCTTCGGCTAATATGTATAAGATGAAGGGTGTGGATGGAAGCATTTGTGCTCGTTGTAATCGTCCCTCATGTATTTATCCTAAAATTTGTTTTAATTTGAATACATCTCATAAACCTTTACTTGATCTTTATGATAAGGTTGAATCGCTTCCCGAGATAAAAAAGTTAAATATTGGAAGTGGAATCCGTTACGATTTGCTTATGAGGGAGCGAAATACAAAAGGTGGTGATGATATTGATAGTTATTTACATAGATTAATTACAAAAAATGTAAGCGGACGTTTAAAAATTGCACCTGAACATACCTCTGATAATGTACTAAAAGTAATGCGGAAACCATCATTTGAA
This sequence comes from uncultured Bacteroidota bacterium, assembly GCA_937912115.1. Lineage (GTDB taxonomy): Bacteria > Bacteroidota > Bacteroidia > Bacteroidales > F082. The sequence goes on from CALDOI010000232.1 coordinate 4,911, forward strand.
CTATACGATTCTTTCAGGAAAAAGTTTAATTCTATTTCGGAGAAAGCAGGATTGAAGCAACAAATTATTCCCTATTTTATTTCAAGTCATCCTGGAAGTAAAGAGGAAGATATGGCACAGCTCGCAGCTGATACCAAGGCTGCGGGACTGCAATTAGAGCAGGTTCAGGGATTTACTCCAACACCAATGACAAATGCAACAGTAATGTATTATACAGGTATAAATCCTTATGATTTAAAACCTGTTTATGTGGCACGTACCAAAAATGAAAAGGAACGGCAGCATATGTTCTTTTTTTGGTATAAACCTGAATTTAAAGGTCGGATTAAGAATACTCTTGAAAAACTTGGTCGTACTGATATTATTAAAAACTTACTTGGGAAATAGATCAATCGCTATTCAGTATCTTTGGAATAGTTATAATAAACTTTGAGCCTTTACCTATATCTGATTCAACATCAATGGTAAAACCGTGAGCGTCTAGTATCTTTTTTACGATCCCCAAACCTAATCCTGTACCTTTTTCACCATGAGTTCCGAGAGTGCTTTTTCGAGTGAAACCAGAGAAAATATTTTCACTTATTTCTTTTGGAATGCCTACTCCGGAATCAACAATCGAAATATTGATATTGTCACCACTTTGAACTTTAATAAAAATAGTTCCATCAACAGGAGTGAATTTAATGGCATTTGATAACAAATTGTTTAGTGCTTGTTGGAATAATGATACATCGACATCAATTATAATATCGTCAACAAGATTTGTTGAAAAGCTGATGTTCTTTGATTCAGTTTTATTTTTTGCTGTTCGTTCAGTTGTTTCAATGATTTTTTTAAGATTGACTTTTTCTTTTACAATTTTAAAATTGCCTAACTCAAGATTCGACCAATGGTATAATTTATCATTGTAGTCTAATAAACGGATCATCTCTTCTCTAATACTTAAAATCATCTCTTGATAGAAATCGCTAAGTTTCGAAATCTCAGCATCATCGTTAACAAGTAATTCGGTTATACCTAGTACCGCTGCCACAGGAGATCTGAGGTCATGCGAAACAATGGAAACAAACTTATCTTTGTAGTCGAGTAATATATTAAGTTTCTTTTCTGTTTTTTCTAGTTTCTCATATGCCAACACTTGTTCTCTGGCCATTTGCAGAGCCATTTGTTCCTTGTCAACTTCTTGCTCCATCGGACGAACCAACAAAAACTTACTCCCATTATTGTAAATTGCATAAGCTGTAAAGGCCATTTCCATACCCTCACTAATGGTTTCCGACCAAATACCTGATTCTATCTTGCCTGTTTTTTGCGACAACCAAAACTCTTTTGCTTCGAAAAGAAATACTTCTAAATATGGAAAAACCTCTGTAAATTTAATTTTTGAGCTAATAGAATAATTAGGTGAGTATGATTCAAACCAACCCGGAATTTTTGAGTTGATAATTGCAGTTTCATCATCTTTAATCAGCAATATCAAATCTTCAAAAACTTCATATGGATCAACTGAAGCTGCTATTTCACTATTTGATTCAATAAGTAATTTAGTTTCATTTATTTTTTGAAGGATATCTCTTATGCCCTCAACCTGATGACTTTGGTCAACAAAAAATATCCAGAATTTATTTTCGTTATCCTCAACAATATGTATATCAGCAGTTGCTTTTGTATTCGATTTAATATTATTTAGTACCATCGGTGATACCAATGGCGGTATAATGGAGAATAGTGCCGGAACATATTCATGAATTGCTTTTCCCTTTACGGGTTCTATGTGTAAATACTCCGAATGGGGACCATGGTGATCAAGTATAATCCCGTTGTTATCAGATCTTATTATCAGTACTCCGGTAAATGGAGGTAATTCATTTATTAAATATTCAATTACTTTTTTTGGTAACTTGTTAAACATTTATTTTTGTTTAAGCATTAATTGTGTTATTCTACTAAACGCAGTGTCGATTGCATCATTTGTTTTGGCGCTGGTTTCTATTACTTCATATCCCGCATTGCGAAAAGTTGCAATATCAACCTTATCGATATCCCATTCTTCCTTAAGATCTGATTTGTTAATTAAAATAATAATAACAGCGTTTGGTGCAGTTTTAATTGCCATTTCAATGAGCTCATTTCCTATCTCAAGGCTTGCTCTTCGAGTACCATCAATTACAATAAAGCATCCCGAAGAACCCATTATATATACAGGTTTTACTTTTTGATAATCATCTTCACCATGTATATCCCAAAGCAATAAGTTAACTTCCTCTCCATCAGACTCAACTGTCTTCTGATCAATCTTTACACCAATTGTAGTTTGATATTTTTCGGAGAATAGACTATTTACATACCGTTGTACAAGACTTGTTTTCCCAACAGCAAATGACCCAAGCATTATTATTTTCTTTTTTATCATAGGTCTTCAGGTTTGGAATATATTACTCTAAACGAAACTGATCTAACAGGGAAAATTTCTTCTAAATCTTCAATGAAATCTGCTTTGGGAACGAGTACTTCCATTGGTATACCTGCAACAATCATCAGGTTTATAAATTGCTGAGCCCTGTCAAATGCAAATTTCTCGTTTGCTTCAGCATTGCCTTCATAACTGGTATGAGAAATTACGATAATTACCGGTATAGAATCTTGAACAAAATTAAAATCTAATACTGTATTAACCTCATTGATAAGGCTTTCGAATTTTATCTTCTGCATGCTGTTAAGCTCAACTACATTATGCTTAAACTCAAAATAGAATTGTTCGATTGCCAGAGCAACTCGTTCTACTTTTACTTTACTAGTTAATAAGTTTAATTCACTAATGTCAAGATTACTTATGCCTGGAATACTTGTGTAGATAATATTGGATTTTGTTACCCAATCTTCATTTGCTTCCCCAGATGCAAAGAGGATTCCATTTTTAAATTTTAGAATAGTGGTTGATGAGGGTTTGAGTAAAGCACATGCTCTTTTAAGTATAAGGTCATCTTCCAGTGAAATATATGGTTTAAGCTCAAAGTCTACTTCTGAAGTATCAACATTATAGTGTTTTGATATTGTATTTGGGGCTACTGCATATGGATCACGTAATCCTTCAAATACAGTTTTGCCATCCATATATTTATCAGTGGTAATTACTATTCCGGGTTCTGCTTTCAGCGCATGTTCCAGCTTATTTATACGTATTGCACGTTCAATATTAATATAACCCCAATATCCTGCTAAGCATAAAAGAACTAAGAAAATAATTATTACAATAATTGGTTTCTTCTTTTTCTTTTTCTTTTGTTCACTTATAATACAGCTTTGCAGATAGGGTTTTGTTTTTTCGAAAATATCGACATCGCCATTAAACTTCTCAAGATCATAGGCTTGCTTTAGATGAACTTTTTCGATGGTTTCTTTTAGGATAGTTCGAAATCCTGAAGGTGCATCTCCATCTACAATGGCAGCTAAAATAGCCCCGGGCCCCTGTTCAATCCATATATTGAATTTACCAACCTGAATAGTATTAAGTTCATTATCGTCATCAACTGCAAATGAATCCTGAACAAAATCCTTTATTGCTGATAACATTGATGAAATCATGTCATCATCCTTTGTTACAGCATTGTCGCTATCAGAAGCACTTTGAAGAAGTAATCCGGTTTGTTTATGGATAAGAAAAACTTGTTTTACCCTAAAAACGTAAGCATGGGAAAGAACCATTTCAGCATACGACATTCCACTGAACATGGCCGTAAAACGCCATCCAATACGAGTAGGTGAAAATCCGTTTTCGAGTGTTGTGTTTAGCGAATCAATCATATTCTTGATATCTTCTGCCACTGCTTTTCTTATTGCGGGAAGCATAACCGGGAATAGGATATCGGACAATGTATGCGGATCTCTTTTTATACTATCCTTTAATGCAGATTCAACTATAGGTATAAGCACAGAATATGAAATATTTCCCTTGTCAAGCATTTTTTTAATGCTATTTGGGAGTAATTCACTAATTTCTTCTGAAAAAGCTTCAGGGTCATTAACCAAAAGAGCCAACCTGCTTAAATCCTCGGTGTCAAGACCGATTATCATTTTCCGTAACTCATTTAATTTAATTTCGGGCATGCTTCCAAAAATCCCCATATTTTCATTTGATTCTGACATTTATTTGAAATGAGTTATTTTTTAAGTTTTTCGCCAAGGTCAATTAACATATCTGCAAAATCAGATTTGCTTATTTTGTTGTCAATCAATTCATTTGTTTTTTCTTCCTGATCTTCTTTAACTGAGTTAATGGTTTGATTTAATGAACTCTCGAGGCTAGCTATTCTATTAAAAATGTCATCAATTTTTTCTTTTAAATTGACTTCCAATTTTTCTTTTTCGCTTTTTACCTCGAGAGTTATATTAACAATTTCCTGTTTAATCTCTTTATTTATGTCCTTTTGGACTTGAGTACTTTTTTCCTGAACTTCATCAACCTTTTTTGCTTCTTCCTCCAATGCCTGCTCAATCTTCTTCAATCGACCTTCAATTTCTTCTTTAAGGTTTTCATGAATGGAAGAATTCTCAATTTTAAAAGACTCTAACTTATGTTCAATACTTTGTAAGTCTTCGCCAAAAAGAATATCTTTTATCCGTGATAAATTTTCGCTTTCTGATCCTGTATTTGAGTGAGACATGGTTGAAAAGGTTTAGTTGATTAAGTCTGTAAAGTTGGTGCTATTTTTTAACAACAGGTTTAACAGGATATTGTGCCATAATAGCTGCTACCGCTTTTGGAATATTTTTTTCATTTGTTGCTGGGTTATCATCAACAGTTTTTGTGCCAATACCTTCCCAAATGAGCTTCTTCCCAGCAGCATCAAACACATCACAAACAAGGGTGCCAACAGTATAATTTACATTGCTAATTGTTGTCATTGAGGTTCCCATCATTGGTGATCCCCAACCCCAACCAGGTCCGTAACCATAATAGCCGCCATATCCCCATCCATAATATCCACCCATATTAGTTGTGTTGGCTACCTGTTCGGTTTTTTGCTGAGTAACAACAAATAATGCCATCACAAGTTCTCCTCCTTCGGCAACAAATTTTAATCCTCTACTATCAAATTGATCTTTAAAGGCTGCCTCAAATCTTTCTTTATCAAAAGGTGATAGTATTTGATCACTATTTTTTGTCCATCCATGAAATGAATATGTTGTGAATTTTGTAAAATCAACAGATTTGTCGTAATCTGAAGTTACCGTAATACTTGAGCATGATCCTAATAGTATAATAACTACCAAAATGGCTACTGATAATAGTTGTTTCATAATATATATTTTAAGGTTATTAATATTTTGATTTCTACAAATATACAAAATGTGTTTGATAATTGTTATTAGATTGCGATTGTGTGCCAACAAAAATATTCTTATTGGATTATTGTATTATAATTTCATTATTATATAATCCAATATGTTTGGGATATCTTTGCATCATAAATGCTATTCGAATGACTAAATCCAGACTGCAAATTACCCTTGATGGATCACATACTTTATTTAACACCTTCGTTGATGAAACCTATCATTCTTCATTTGGGGCAATCCAAGAATCGAAACATATTTTCATCAAACACGGATTGGCGCATTTTAAAGATAACTTAAAAATAGTTAAAATTCTTGAAGTTGGTACAGGTACCGGATTGAATGTTTTGCTGTCATACTTGTGGGCTGAAGAAAATAATGTTGGTATTGAATATGAAGGGTTTGAGCCATTTCCTTTGCAGCAATATGAGGTTGCATCTTTAAACTATTCGGAATTATTAAGTATTAAAAATGAAATATTTAGTTTAATCCATAGTAACAAGAATAATGAAATTGAGCTTTCAAATAGGTTTGCACTTAAAATATGCAAGAGCCAAATCCAAAAAGCTCAACTAAGAGATAATTATTATAACATAGTATTTTTCGATGCTTTTTCGCCTGTAGCTCAGCCTGAATTATGGACCACCAAGGTTTTTACTAAAATTTTCAAATCGTTGGCTTCGGGTGGAATATTAACAACCTACTCATGTAAAGGAAGTGTAAAAAGATCGATGCGAGAAGCTGGGTTTGACATTGAAAAAGTACCTGGCCCCCCTGGTAAAAGAGAATTTTTACTTGCAACGAAGGGATAGCGCTACATTGAAAATTGTTTCATCCATGAAAAAATAGAAATAGAAAGTGCATGTGTAACATTTAATGATGATATGCAACCGGGAATAGGTATATATATGCTATGATTGGCTTGATCTATAATTTCTTTACTTATTCCTCGTACCTCATTACCTACAACAATTGCAGTTTTTTGTGGAAATTTAAATGTGAAAATATTTTTGGCATCTTTGCTTGTTTCGAGGGCCACAATCTCATAATCGGAGGGTAAATATTTGGCTAGTTCTTCTGGTTTAATTGTTTTCCAAACTACGATTTCGGAGGCGCCAGATGAGGTTTTCTTAATTTTTGATTTTCTAAAATCTTGTAGTTCATTAGATAGGAATAGAGTAAGCGGTGAACCTATGTTACCGGCAAGACGCAACACTAATCCCATATTTTCTGGTGTTCGAAGATTATCTGCAATAATTATTGGAGGATAAACACCATCAAGTAGCCTTGAAGTTCCTAATTCATTAAACAGATCAACGGAGGAGTTTGCCATATTTTTCATATAAAAAAAGCCTCGCCTAAATCAAACTAGGCGAGGCTTTTTATTACTGATTATATCTTATTGTATTAAGATTTTTTGTGTAGATGTTCCGTTTTCAGTGTCAATTTGAATGAAATAAACACCTCTGTCGAAATTGCTGATATCAATATCGTTGGAGTTTGTATTTTCATATACAAGTTGACCAATTGTATTTAGAAGACGAACATTAGTAATATTACCATTTGATTGAACATGTAATACTGTGCTTGCTGGATTTGGATATGCAGCAATGTATTCATTTTCTCCATTTTCACCAACACCAACAGTAACTCCAAGAGTAACGCCTACTACAGCTTCTTCGTTTGTTGGATCGTTGTTTCTGATAAGGAATTTTCCTGTGTATGTATCGCTAACAAGTCCTGAAGCATCAATAGTAACATTAACATCTTGTTCCTCATTCTGAACTAACATGCCTGATTCAACATCTGCTGATAACCATTGTGTAATAGGTGTACCTGTAACGTTTGCTCGGATATTCCAGTTGAAGTTTAAATCAGGATTACCTGATAGATGATCCCAACCTGGCCCAGAAGACATCCAGTCGCCGTTTGGATCTGCAGGACCAGCATCAACACCTGGAGTGAACATACCCATTGTAGATGATACCCAGTATCCTACCCATAGGTCTTGACCGTCAATTTTAACGGGAGTGTCAAGTGTAACTGTTGTCCAGCTCATTGGGTTAGCACTAAATGATTGCTCAAGTAGTAATTCACCCGGTCCTGGAGTGTTATATGAACCCATTCCATAAACTTGTGCTTTGTATCCAATACCTGCATCGTTAATATAAACTTGAATTTCGTTTATTTCCATGCCAATGTATGGCGCAAGCATAGCTGCAGGGAACATAGCTGCTACTCTCCACTGGTAATCACCACCGGTTGAACCAATAGCACTTGAGTTGTCACCATCATAATGTAATAATTCATCACGTGTTGATGGAGTTCCGCTTCCAGGTGTATAATCAGGGTCAGCACTTATGTCCTGATTCAATACTTTAGGTGTATTTACAACTTCAGTAACAACGCCTTGAGTTTTTCCATCCTGAGGATAAATTGTAACTATTTCATAGCTTAAATCAGCTTGCCCTAGATTTGCAATAGTAAACATATTTGTTGTAGATGATCCTGATGGAAGAGTTGCAAACATAGAAGTAGGATCTACATCAATAATTGGGTTTGAAATACCCGGATCAAGAACTATATATGCTACATTGTCGAAGTAATATTTTGGTGTTTCACCTGTTGGCGCACCAGCATATAAATTAACACCACCTAATTGTAGTGTTCCTGGTTCACCTTGTGCTTGCAAGCTAAATTGCCATGCAGCAATTGCTTCGTCATCAATTTCAAAAATAGCTAAATCTTCATCTAAGTCAATCAAGAAATCAAGAGTAAACCATTGATCATGAGGGTATGTAAATGGAATTTCAGTTGGGTCACCTGCATACATATAACCATTATCGTTACCAGAGGCAGCACCAAAATATACCTCAACAGCCCATTCGTTACCTGGAGCTTCAAAATGTTGAAGGTTAATATAACCACCAAAATTTGAAGGGATATAATATTCTACTGAAACTAAGTAGGAGCCTGATGTTTTGTTTCCTAGTTTTAGTACCAGGTCAGTAATTCCTTCAACGATAACTGAATTGGTAGGGCTTGATGATTCAGCATCTGTAATAAGTGCATCTTCACTTGAGCCAGGGTCATTTGACCACGTAGTCCAAAATCCGGTTTGATCTGATTCTGCAAGATATGTTCCAACTGTGAATTCTTCAAAATCATCGATATAAATATACTCATAACCGGCTTCAATGGATACACCATCAACCCCAATTAGGTCACCATCGTTACCAACATATTGCCATGCAATTTGAAATTCAGCATCAGCATAATCGCTGATATCTAAGGATACAAAATTCCATGCCCAATCAGCAGCAGGATCAATTTCATCAATTGCATTCCAAAGTTCTGTCCAAGTTGCACCACCATCATCAGAAATATGGCAAATTAATGTAGCACCTGGGCTTAGCCAAGGACCGCTTACACCAGCATAGAAATCAAGTGATAATGGAGTGTTTCCCATAGCATCAACAGATGGTGAGATTAACCATTCATCCTGATCTTCACCAACCCAAGGAACCATTGCTGAAAACAAACTATTTGGATCAATAGTGTTAAAGTTATTGTTTGTTGGGTTTGTTTGAATCCATGTGTAACCTGCGTTGAAAATAGTTTGAGTCCAACCAGTAGGTAGAAAATCAACATCAAATCCTTCTTCTAGATATACATCACGGGCGGAAGTTTGATCACCGACATTGGGTGTGATGTTAACAGAAGTGGCTGTTTTAAGCCCTAAAGCCTGGGCTTTTGTCATTAGTGTATTTTGCGCAGTTACACTGCTAATTGCAAAAACTACCACGACAAATAATGATACTAAGCGTGAAAAATTTTTCATAATAAAATTAGTTAGTGAATAAAATCAATTTTAGTTAATTGACAAATTTAGTTAAATCTGGTATTCAAACAAACCTAGTTGTCTATTTTTTCAAATTTATTAACAATTATTGTTGATATGAAGTATTATTTTTCATAAGAAAACGGTTGTATAGCCATAAACACAAGGCAGAAAATAATCCTATACCTAATATAACCACCCAAATATTTGATGGATGGTAAGTGTTCCAAAGATAATCCGTTAATTCTTTATTACTCATGTTAAGAGCCGAAGCAGCTTTCTCAAAATACTCATTGTGAGATAGTTCGTTAGAAATGCTTATGCCCTCATTTGCAAGGTCTTTAACAAGTAGAGTATGTTTATCTGACATTTCTTGGTATACATTTCCAGAGATAAACCCTGCCAGAATGCTTCCAATGAATACAGGGAGGAACGAATAACCCATATAAAGAGCCTTTTTATCGGAAGGAGCTATTCGTCCAATATATTCTGTAATCTTTGGTGAGGCCGCCATTTCTCCAACTGAAAAAATCAATATGGCAATAAGAGTAAATATCACATTTTGTGTTAATAATGTAAGTGCCATACCAATTGAAGCAATAATAAAGCCTGATAACATTGCATTTAAAGGTCTTTTTTTCATAACCAAAGCCGAAATGAAAACTTGGAAAATTATAATAAACAATGCATCCAGATTGGTAATAAATTCAGATTCCATTTGCCCCTCATGGCCATACAAGGTAGCTATAAATGGAATAAATTTATTGAAAAAATCATAAACAACTGAGGTGTCGACCCATTGACTGATAAAAACTGGCAAGGTAAAAAACAGTTGATAATACATGCTCCAAAAACCTGCAACAATCAACAGAAATACTACGAATTTGAAGTCTAGCAATACCAGCCAAATATTATTGAGAACTCTAATTAAAGCTGATGACAATGATTCATCGTTTTTTACTCTACCAGGTTCCTTATATAACATAAGAAGCAGGAAGTTTAACGCTATTATTCCAGCTGATATCTGAAAAACAAAACCATAATCGTCTTTGTATAACATCGTTACCATTGGTCCAAAAAACGCACCAATATTTACCATCATATAAAATATGCCAAAACCAATTGATGCGGTACTACTATCGGTTGTTTTTGCAATAGTGGCTGAGATAACGGGTTTAAATAAGGCAGCACCAAGAGCAAGGTATAAATACATAGCAAAAACTCCTGCAAAAGTGTTAAACAATGGGAGTGCTAAAAACGCGGTAGTGTAAATAATAAATGAAATAAATAATACATGCTTATAACCATACTTATCAGCTATTGCACCTGTAAAAACGGGAAGAAAATAAAGTATGCCGGTTCCAACACCCATTATAAGCCCCTTTTGTGTTTGAGTAAATTCAAGTCCTCCAATGTCAGATGAGCCGGTTAAATAATTTGCAAAAAGCATAAAAAAACCATACCATGCCCAGCGTTCGAGTAATTCAATGGTGTTGGCAACCCAGAAAGTACGAGGGTATTTTGCAAATGTTGTAGTAATTCGACCCATAAAAATGTTAATATATTTCAGGGTCGAATATACAAATAATACGATACCTTGTTGAATGTTGAATCATTAATACCATCAACCATCTTAATCTGGTTTACATCAGTAAATAATCCAATTTTATTACGTAAGTTAAAAAACGACTTTGTTGTATTATAATCAAAATATGGATGTTTTAGTAACTCTTTAAACTCAATCTTATTTATGTCAATTTTCTTAACGAGGTTTGTGTCGGCAGTAACATATTGTTCAATTTTATCATAGAAACTGTCTGATAAACCATATACTTCTTTAAGCTGATCAGCCGCAATAAAACCACCAAGTAACTTGCCATAGGCTAGAGTTCTTTTGGCCAGCCATGGTGAAAATCCCAATGAATTAATTAATTCAGTGGAATCAGCATTGTTAATCTCAATAATATTATAGTCAACTTCATCGATAACCTTCTTTTTATTCACAACCTTTCCAGGTGTAGATTTGTATGGTGATGGAATAACAATATATGGTTCGATAATATTGAATTCAGTATCTGATATTGAATATATTTTTTTTAGATCTTCTTTTTGCCTGAACTTACCCCCTTTGGCTTCGTAGTTTTTTATGGTGCGAATTTGTGATTCAGTAAATCCCATCTTTTTCCATGCTTCAACCGGAAGTTTGTTTGGATCAAAAGTAAAGGGAGTAATTTTCTGTAGGGCAATTTCAAGGTCAATATCACCTGAGTTTTGAAGGATTTCAATATTTATAGAATCGGCAATTAATTTTTGTTCTTCCAAAAAGAATTCAATCTCTGAATGGTACTTTTTTAAATTTGATTCAGATTGTGATTCAATCAGATAAGGTAAGAACAGATTAGCAATCCCAATAATAAGTATTAATATTATTAGAATAATAATACCTCGTTGTTCACTTTTACTTAAGGTAAAAAATGCTCTAAGCATATTAGGAATTATTTGTATCTCTTTATTTCACCTGATTTAAGTTTGACCCAGTAATCTGCTAAATCGCGTTTGATTTCCGGAGTAAGTATTAGCAGTCCAATAATATTTGGAAATGCCATGGCAAGAATCATCATATCTGAGAAATCAATAACTGCACCTAAATTTGAGGCAGCTCCAATTACAATGAAACAAAGAAAAATTACAAAATAAGTATATTTCGCAACTTGTCTGTTTCCAAATATCTTTTCGAATATATTACCTAATAAATAGTCGAATCCTTTAAGTCCATAATATGACCATGATATCATGGTTGAGAATGCAAAAAGGAAAATAGCAACCATCAATACATAAGGGAACCATGAAAAAACTTTTGAGAATGCCAGAGATGTTAGCTGAGCACCTTCATACCCCATCGGGTTTTCATAAGTTCCTGTATAAATGAGTACCAAAGCTGTCATTGTGCATATTACAACTGTATCAACAAAAGGCTCGAGCAATGATACAAATCCTTCGGTAATTGGTGTGTTGGTTTTTACTGCCGAGTGCGCAATAGCTGCCGATCCTACCCCTGCTTCATTGGAAAATGCAGCACGTTGGAAACCAACAATTAACACCCCTATTATTCCACCTTTTAGCGCATCGGCACCAAAAGCTCCATCAAAAATTAATCCAAAAGCAGTACCTGTATGTTGTATATTCATTGCGATTATTATAGTTGCAGCAATTACATAAATTGCAGCCATAATTGGAACAATTTTATCAGTAACTCTGGCAATACTTTTAATTCCACCAATAATAACAAAACCAACCAGTATTGCTAGTATTACACCAAACCACATACCGTAATTTTCAATACTAGGGACTAGATAGGTTAATTGTGAAAAAGCCTGATTTGCCTGGAACATATTGCCACCTCCAAGTGAGCCTCCAATAACCAGTATAGCAAAAACAAAGGAAAGTATAATTCCCAGCCATTTGAGGTTTTTCTTTTTAAGACCATCACGTAAATAGTACATTGGTCCACCCGATACGACACCATACTTATCTATCTGGCGGTATTTAACCCCGAGTGTACACTCAACAAATTTTGATGACATTCCAAGTAATCCGGCTATAATCATCCAAAATGTTGCACCCGGTCCTCCTATTGATATGGCAACTGCCACACCAGCAATATTCCCTAATCCAACTGTGGCCGATAATGCAGTTGTTAGCGCCTGGAAATGTGATACTTCGCCTTTGTGATTTGGGTTGTCGTAAACACCTCTTACAAGGAGGATTGCATGTTTAAATCCTTTAAAACTAATAAACCTCAGGGCTATTGTAAAAGTGAGAGCTCCAAAAATTAGCCAAATTACAACCAAGGGTATCTTTGATTCTTTCTTGGTTCCATCAGTGTTTAATATTACTTTACCCTGTTCGTCATATAGTATTGGGTCGTGAACACCTAAAGCAGCAAATGGATCCCAGAATAAAACGATGCCTAATCCATCAACAATAGGTGTAAATGCTTTGTCGATTCTTTGACTTAGTGTAAGATCACCATCTGGTAAATCAGCTGAAGTAGCAATGCCTTCACTTAAAATAAATAAAGTATCAGCATCTTTTTCAACATTGGGTACTGTTGCAAATACTGAAACTGAGGATATTAATAAAAAAATTAAGACTAGGTTTTTTATCATGATATATTTTTATCAAATGACTTGATTTTCAGAAATAAGTGCAAGTATAAGAAAAATGGTTTTTTTAATCATTCTAAATACCATATAATTTCTATTTTTACCTTTTCTAATTTTACAAACAACAAATGAATATTGCAATATTATTATTGAATCAGGGGCGAGGCAGTGGTGAAGTGGCACGGGAGCATGTGCGTCACTTAATTAAAATGGGACACAAGGTATTTTTTTTATACCCTGGTAATAATAATGAAATCAAAGGAGCAGAAAATATAAATATACAATTGCATACACACATATTGCCGGTTCATGAGTACCTTCCATCTGCGGGAGATAAGCAAAAGCAAGTTGCGAGAATGAATCATGAAGAAATGATGGAATATTTGGCTGACTATGAAAATGCACTTAGAGAAATCGCCACTGATGTGGATATTTTTATCGCTCATCATGCTAATTTAAGTTGTGTAGCTGTTCATAATATCGCCAGAGAAATTAATAAACCATATGTTGTTTTTGTACATGGAACTGGAATTGAACCACAACATGAAAAGCTTTGGGATGATGCCAACTGGCAGATGATTAAGAATGCTATTATTGAGGCAAAAGGAGTTTTGGTTACAACTAAATACGTTAGAGATATACTCGTTAAACCTATCATCGATATTCCCAACAATAAATTTCTAATTCTTCCTTGCGGAGTTGATCTTGAAGATTTCAGACCTGATAATATAGAAGGGATTAGAGAAAAGTTTGATCTGCCGGAAACCTATGTTATTTGTCCCGGAGCATTAACTAAGTCGAAAGGCCCACAAAATGTAGTAGAGGCTTCATCCCAGTATTCTGATTTGGCATTATCAGTTTTTATTGGCGCAGGTGAACTCCAGGAAGAATTGGAGAAAAAGCTTGGCAAGAAAGGCAAATTTCTTGGATTCGTATCATCAGAAGACAAAGCAAAACTGATAAATGCTGCAACTCTGCTTGTGGCTGCACCTGAGAAAAAGGAGCATTTTGGAATTATATATGCAGAAGCATTAGCCGGTGGAACACCATGTGTTGCCTATGAAGGTGGTGGTGTTGGATCGATTGTTACTTCCACTGAAGGAGTCTTAACTGAACGAAACCCTGAATCGCTTGGTAAAAAAATAAATTACTTGCTTCAAAATTCAGGTTTAAGACGACAAATGGCTGTTTCTTGCAGGGCAAGAGCTGAGAAACTGTATAATTATAATGAGCTGGTTCAGGAACTTGTGGATTGGTTACAACCTATGTGTAAATAATCTTCAGTATATGGTGAATTTTAATATGCATTTAAAATTCACCTTCTTTGATGGTGGATTCTTTAATTTGCTACACATTCCATTGTTAACCGTTTGTTATTTCAGCCAGCCTTTCTTTATTCCGAAAGCAGAAAACCATACTAATAAAACACCAATAACAATTACCATTATTGGCATAACTTCAGTACCTGGACCATAAACTTCCATTGATTTTGTGAAAAAAAGATTATGTATCATTTGTGGGATTATTGCTATTATAGAAACAATGAAAGCAGGTTTTGCCCATTTTTTCTTTAGTACCAACCCAATAGACCCAATTGCTCCTCCAAAAACAGCAATTGCAAATACTATTTTTGTCCATAGTGGATAACTATTGTAAAGATCTTGTTCTGCAACGGGCAATGCTTGCAAAGCTTCATCGGTGATAAAAGTATGTATATAAAATGAACCAACTCCCATCAAATTCCATAGTAAAACAAATATTGCCACTATCCAATACCACTTTGGGATTTTTATTTTTTGATCTTCCATTTTTTTCTTTTTTTTGTTGTTAAAAATGTGTTTACTTTATTTGTTTATATCAATATTACTCTTCACAAAAAGTACCTTTGGCAATACATAAGGTACTAGTCTCATATGTAATTTGGCCATTAATTATGGATGGATGAGTACTAAGAATATCATCCGCTTCTTTTGGATTTGAAACATTTAGTATAAGTACTCCATCATTATCATCGCCAAACTTTCCATGAACAATAAGCTTTTTAGTCTTATATTGAAGGTCGGCCATAGTTAATCTATTATCAAGTAGGGCTTGCCCTAAGGCATCAGGATTTTCATTGTTTGTATGAAGCCGAACAAATTGATAACTTACCATTTCATATGGTTCTGATGCACCACAAATTCTGCCATTATAAATATTGAAAGGGAATATTTCGATGAGAAATCTATTTGCAGCAATAGCCTGGTCGGTTTCTAAATAACTGGAGGCTTGAACCATATCATCAGCATGCAGGACAAACATTCCACCTCCACCATCAAATGGCCCGGCTGCTAGTAGCTTTCCTTCTTCATTTAATTTTCCAATATTTTCAAGATGAGCTGCTTGTAGTTTCTCAGCTTCCAAGTCACTTATCTTTTCTTTATCAGGATTTGTATTTAAAAATACAAAAAACAATTTTTTGGTTATTTGTGCATTTGTATTGAAACTAGATAAAGATAGTATAAGAGAAACTGCAAAAAAGATTAAAATTTTATTCATAAATATTGATTATGATGGGTGGTAAATGTACAAATATTTTTATATAGCATCTCTTTTTAACCAATAAACCGGCAATGCCAATAGAAAAAATATACTGCAAATTGCAATACCAATTCCGGGGTTATAGATATCAGCTAACCAACCAATAATAGGTGCAATTATTGCTGCAAATACGGATTTAGCTTGTGAAGTAATTGACAAAGTTGTTGCCATTGACTTATCATTCGATAAATTAGCAACAAGACCTATCCCAACAGGTTTCCGTAAGTTTTCGATTACCATAATAATGATAAAACCAACTATTGGCCACATGTATAATCCCACATAGAATGTTAATCCAGTAGAAACACCAACTAGTAACCCGAGTACTATTGTATAATTCATGGGTTTCTGTAAGTTGATGAATAATCTGGTGAAACTTCCTGAATATCTGGAAGCCAGTGCAGTAAGTATATAAATAAAGAAATAAATAATGCCAATGGTTATTGCAATCTTCTTTTCATTATTCAAGTATGCGAAGAAAGGCAAACTCAAGGCCACATATTTTAATACGGGTTGTATATAATCTTTCACAGCTTTGTAATATCCTGTGTATAACGATAGATTTGTAAGCACTCTAAAAAAGTCCATTCGCTTCATTGTTTGAATAGATGCTAAAATAACCAGTTTAAATCGTTGTTTTATCTTATCAAGATTTAATCCTGTTATTTCACCATCAAGATATGCAGGATATGAATAAATTAGCATCATATCAGCAAGGTATGGTATTATAGATGCAATAAATATGATATCGTAACTTCCAGAATAGAAAACAAATACTGCTGCAAGGACTGATGATATAGCCGACCCTGATTGTGACCATGATCGCGTATGACCATAGTAATCAATTTTTTGACTCCCCCAATTATTTACCTTCATGTATTGGAAAATCATTGCTTTGTGAACGCCGGTTCGGAATGCATCTGCCAATGCAAACAACACCATTGCCGTTATCAGCATTAAATAGCTATTAGAAAAATAGAAAACTATAAATGAAAATATGTATGCTATAAATGAAACAATTAGAGTTTTTCTTCTTCCCAAAGCATCCGATATAACGCCACTGGGTATTTCCGTAACAAGTATTATGATTTCCCTAATAGAGTAGAGAAGTCCAATTTGAAGAAAGTCAATTCCTTTTTCAAGGAAGAAAAGCATTAGGAATGCATCGAAAAAGCGAAGATTTTTGAAAAATCCGTAAAGGCAGAATTTGTAATACTGTATATCCTTTTCAAACTGTTTCTGCATTATTCATTTTTTTCAAAAGTAGAAATATTTCTGATGATTATTCGGCAGTTGATAATACTTTTAGTCTACACATATGCATTTAGTTAAAGTTGTTATATTTACATTTCAAAATCTCAAGTATCATGAATATTTTTAAGAAATACAGAAAATCAATAGTCATTTCATCAGTAGTATTGGCCTCAATTGTAGTAATAATACTTGTTCTTCAATTAATTATTGGTAGCATTATCACCAACAAGATTGAGAATGCTATAGACAAAAGAGAAGATAACCAATACAAAATCACGGTTGGCACAGTAAAGATTAATTTATTCACTATGACATTGATACTAAAAGATCTTAATGTTACACCCGATAGTCTTTATCTGAAAGGTTTGGCTTCAAAAAGTGTAAAACAGCCTGATATACTAAGAGTTAAAGTTCCTGTGCTAAGAATTAGAAACATTAGTATCCTTAAATTAATTCGTGACAAGTTTATTGATGTAGGAAGTTTTGTATTGAAAAATGCACATATAGATGTTTACACAGATGGTAAGACAATTACATCTAAAGATAAAAAACCAAAAAGTTCTTCAGCCCTTTTCAATTTTGATAGTATACCATTACCCGGTATTGGTGGAGGTAGAATTGGGGCATTAAAAATAAATGAATTTGGGATAAATCTAATTAATGTAAATAAAGGCGACACAATAGTTTCGGCTAATAGTCTAGATCTCGCATTGTATGATGTAGAACTACTTAAGAATGAAAATGATTCTACAAGTTTTATGCTGAACCTAAAAGGTGTTGATTTCAATATGTCGAATGAAACGTTTTATCTTCCTGGAGGTAATTATATTTTATCGTTTAAGGATATGAGTTTCAGTATGAATAAATCTTTATTGGTTTTTGATAAACTAAGTATTAAGCCTCGTTATAGTCGTAGTAAGATGGTAAGTTTGAGTAAGTTTCAGTACGAGATTTACAATGTTGATATTGAAAGAATTGAAATTAATTCAATAGATCTAAAGCAGATCATTCGTGAATCTAAATTTTTCTTTTCAAGTATTGACGTAGACAATATGAAACTAAATATTTTTAAAGATAAACATTTTCCCTTCGATGAATCTAAACGCCCGACGCTTCCTCAGCAGATGTTGAAAGCTCTTAAAAAGGATCTTAATATAGATAGTATTACCATAAGTAATAGTGAACTAGAGTACTCAGAATTGCATGAATTGATGAAAGAACCTATGATTGTAACATTAGGAAATTTTAATGTTAAGGTTAAAAATATTACATCAGTAGTCGATAGTATGATTAATGGAGTGGTTATGACCATTAATCTTAAAGCAAATCTTCAAAAAACAATTCCCATGGAAGTTGACATTGCTTTCCCAATGAAAAGCATACGAGATACATTCATGTTTTCCGGATATTTAGGTAAGGGTGAAATGAAAATATTTAATCCAATCGTACTACCTGCAATTGGTGTTAAATTTGAGAGTGGGATTATTGATAGGATAGATTTTAAAGCAACTGCTAATACTATATACTCAATTGGAAGTATGACAATGTTATACCATGACCTTGAAGGTGATATTCAGCGAAAGGACATGGTTGAAACTAATAAATTTCTTTCTTGGGTCGCAAACTCAGTTTTAATACAGAATAATCCGATAAAAGACAACGATCCTCGTACGGTTCCTATGTATTTTGAAAGAGTTATGTATAAAGGATTGGGTAATTTCTTGTGGAAAACCCTTCAAAGTGGTATAACTGCAACTATTGTACCAACCATGAAAAGCAAAGTTCAGGGACAAATTGATGTTACTAAAGGTACAAGTAATAAAGATATTAGAAAAAGAGAACGCGAGGAAAAAAAGAAGAATAGATAGTTATCAATTATTAGTGATTGATGTCAGCATCAATTGCATATTGGCTCAATCTTTTTTAAGAAAGCTCAACATCAAACATAAACTTAACTTTCCTATTTTTGCCACTCAAAATAATTTTGTGTTACTATGGAAATGCCCAGCAAATATAATCCCGAACTAATTGAAGATAAGTGGTACGATCACTGGATGAAAAATAATTATTTTCACTCAGAACCTGATGATCGAGAGCCATTCACCATTGTTATTCCACCACCAAATGTTACCGGGGTACTACATATGGGGCATATGCTTAATAACACTTTACAGGATGTGCTAATTCGTAGAGCACGGATGCAAGGTAAGAATGCCTGCTGGGTTCCTGGTACCGATCATGCATCAATTGCAACCGAAGCTAAAGTTGTAAATAAGATTACAACTGAAGGTTTATCAAAGAAAGGCCTGGGACGTGAAAAGTTCCTGGAACACGCATGGGAATGGACTGATAAACATGGTGGAATTATATTGGAGCAACTAAAAAAGCTGGGAGCATCGTGCGATTGGGAACGTACAGCATTTACCATGAGCGACTCACTATACGAGTCTGTAATTGATGTATTTATTGATTTATTCGAGAAAGGGTTGGTTTACCGTGGAGTTAGAATGGTTAACTGGGATCCGGATGCAAAAACCGCAGTTTCGGATGAAGAAGTAATTCATAAGGAACTTCAATCAAAGTTATATTATCTTAAATATCAGGTTGAAGGCGAAGATAATTTTATCACAATTGCAACCACACGACCTGAAACTATTCTTGGTGATACCGCAGTTTGTGTTCATCCCGATGATCCCAGGTTTGTTGATTATCATGGAAAGAAGGTAATTGTACCGCTTGTTAACAGAGCTGTTCCAATAATTGCTGATGAATATGTGGATCGTGAATTTGGAACCGGTGCACTGAAGATAACACCAGCTCACGATGTTCATGATTACGAAATTGGTATCAAACACAATCTTGCAACAATCGATATTTTTAATGACGATGGTACAATGAGCCCTAAGGCAGAATTGTATATTGGCAAAGATCGTTTTGATGTTCGTAAAGAAATACTAGTTGATCTTGAAAAGTCTGGAAATCTAGTAAAAACAGAAGAATATGTGAATAAGGTTGGGTTCTCGGAGCGTACAAATGCTGTAATTGAGCCTAAACTATCATTACAATGGTTTTTAAAGATGAGCGAATTTGGCGAAGCCGCTTTGGATGTTGTTGAGAATGGAGATATTAAATTCCATCCACCAATGTTTAAGAATATTTATCGTCACTGGATGGAAAATCTTAGAGATTGGAATATAAGTCGACAACTTTGGTGGGGACAGCGTATACCTGTTTTTTATCTTCAGGATGGACAATTTGTTGTTGCCAAAACAATTGAAGAAGCCGTTGAAAAAGCTAAAGTTCAGTATAATCTTACCGATCTTGTAGAAACTGACCTGAAACAGGATGAAGATGTTTTTGATACTTGGTTTTCATCATGGTTATGGCCTATTTCTGTCTTTGATGGTATAAGAAATCCAAACAATAAGGATATAGAATACTACTATCCAACAAACGACTTGGTTACCGGACCCGATATTATCTTTTTTTGGGTGGCACGTATGATTATGGCCGGACTTGAATACAGAAAAGAGATTCCTTTTAAAAATGTATATTTCACGGGTATTGTTAGGGATAAAATTGGTCAAAAAATGTCCAAAACTCTCGGCAACTCACCTGATCCACTCGATCTTATAAAACAGTTTGGAGCCGATGGTGTGCGTATTGGTATGCTGCTTACTGCGCCTGCCGGTAACGATTTGCCTTTTGATCCGGGTTTATGTGAGCAGGGTAGGAATTTTAGTAATAAAATATGGAATGCCCTCAGGTTGATTAAGGGCTGGGAGGTTGATGATAGTCTTGAACAATCAGAAAACAATAAGCTTGGTATCCAATGGTTTAATACCAGATACAATAAAGCTATTGCTGAAATAGAAGATCATTTTTCTAAATTTAGAATTTCGGATGCCTTAATGTCG
Source organism: uncultured Bacteroidota bacterium (assembly GCA_937912115.1). Taxonomy (GTDB): domain Bacteria; phylum Bacteroidota; class Bacteroidia; order Bacteroidales; family F082. Next base: position 26,006 of record CALDOI010000232.1, read on the forward strand.
GTTTACAAACTTATTCGGGATGATTTTTGTAGTTGGTATCTGGAAATCGTTAAACCTGCTTACCAGCAGCCCATTGATGCTGAAACGCTTAAGAGTACTGTTGGGTTTTTTGAGGATTTGATGAAAGTGCTACATCCTTTTATGCCATTTATATCTGAGGAAATATGGCATTTACTTGGCGACAGAAAAGAAGGAGATGATTTAATAATTTCCAGAATTCCAATCGCCGAGAAATTTGATAATTTTATTATTGATGATTTCGAACTAGCTGAGAATATTATTGTTGGAATAAGAAATATCCGCAAAGAAAAAAATATCTCACAGAAAGAAAGCATAGATGTATTTGTTAAATCAGGTGATATGAACAATTTCAAATACTTTCCAGTTGTTTCTAAATTATGTAATGCAAGTCAGGTTGGATTTGTTAATGAAAAACCTGATGGGGCAATAACATTTACGGTTGGCGCTCAGGAGTTTTATATCCCTCTCAACTCAAGTATTGATGTTGAAGCTGAAATTAAAAAACTTGAGGAAGAACTAAAATATACCAATGGGTTTCTGATTTCAGTAGTTAAAAAACTATCTAACGAAAGATTCGTAGATGGTGCTCCGGAAGCTGTTGTTGATAAAGAACGCCAAAAACAAGCTGATGCTGAGGCTCGTAAAAAGGTTATTGAGAGCCAGTTGGCAGATTTTAGAAAGTGATATCTATCTAGATTGTAAGTTTTGCACCTAACCTGATTGTGAGGAAAGTCACCGTAACTTGATTTTCGTTCCTTTTTCCACCTGAATGCCTTTGGGGAGGTTATTCATTTTATATAGTCGTTTCAATCTTACACCATATAATTGTGAAATTCTTTGTAATGTTTCGCCATTTTGAACATTATGGTATTTGTATTTTTTTTCGGCTTTGCGTTTTTTCTTTTCCAGATAAATAACTTCACCTATTTTGAGCATGTGATCTTTTCCAAAGTCATTATAGCTTCTAAACTGCCATCCATATATTTCAAACTCATCAGCAAGTCCGTTAAAAGTATCGCCCTTCTCGATTATAATAAATTTTACTCCATTGTTTTTGTAGATTTTCCTTCCTGATGACCATGTATCCACATGCTTGAAGTTAGAAGCAGAGATAAAAGTTGATTGAGATTCGATTGTGGCACTGGCTTTTTTTGATTTGCCCTTATAATCTTTATCGTATTGATCAAGGTTATATTTCTCAATAATTTTTATGAGTAGTTGTGGATACTTTGGATTTGTAGCATATCCGGCTTTTTTTAATCCCTTGGCCCAGCTTTTATAATCGGTTGTTTTGTATTCAAACAAGAACGAATATCTACCCCTTTGGGTCAAAAATTCAGAGTGATCGCGATATGAATCTTCAGCTTTTTTATATTTACGAAAACATTCATTTTTAGCATCATCGTCCATGTGGTAACTTTTGCCTGTCCAACCTTTGTGACATTTAATCCCAAAGTGATTGTTGGCTTTTCTGGCAAGATTACTATTTCCACTACCTGATTCTAGTATTCCCTGCGCCAATGTTATGGAAGCTGGAATTTTATACTTCTTCTGCTTTTGAATAGCAATATCCTTGTATTTTTCAATATACTCGGGAGTTGTGATTTTTTTTTGAGCAAATAAACCAACAACCAACAGCATAATTACTGTTAGTAATATTAATTTAATATTTAGCTTATTAAGGATGTTAACTAATGATTTTGAAGTCATACAAATGTAGCCGAATAACCATGCTTATCTTATGATCTCAAACGTAATTTTACACAAAACATTGTTATTAAACTATTAACTATTTTTGCGTCAAGTTTCAAATAGCTACACATGAATCATCAATTAATTTTAGAACATTTTCCCAATATTTCCCAAAATCAAATTGAGCAATTCACTCAGTTGGGAGATCTTTACAATTTCTGGAATCAGCAAATAAATGTAATCTCCCGTAAGGATATGGATAATTTCTATTTGCACCATGTTCTTCATTCGTTGTCTATCGCAAAGATACTTGAATTCAAGGCTTTTACAGAAATAATGGATGCCGGTACAGGAGGAGGTTTTCCGGGAATCCCATTGGCAATAATGTTTCCAGAAACTAAGTTTTATCTTGTTGACTCAGTTGGGAAAAAGATTAAAGTTGTTAATGAAGTTGTACAAAGTCTTGGTCTTAAAAATGTTGAAGCTGAGCAATTGAGAATGGAGCAAGTTAACCGAACCTTCGATTTTATTATTAGCCGAGCAGTTACTTCTCTGCCTGATTTTTTAAGATGGACATCCTATAAGTTTCATAATAAATCCTTCAATGATATTCCAAACGGCATACTATATATAAAAGGTGGGGATGTTCAAAAGGAGTTAAAGGAAATAAAAAAATTTAAAAAGAAAGTTTACAATATTCCTGATTTCTTTAAGGATGAATTTTTTGAAACAAAAAATGTAGTTCATATATATAGAAGCTAATTAGACATTGGAAATTGGTCATTGGATAATTGGTCATTGACTGCCTGCCGGCAAAGGCAGGGATAATTGGTCATTGATTGTCATTTAAAGTCATTTGTAGTCATTCTTTCAGTCTTCCAACCTTACATGCCTCCACCCTTCCAATTCTGTTAATATTTGTTAAAAAACTTTCCAATTAATTTTATTTTATCTCCTAATTCAATTATTTTGCATTTCGTATTTACAATCATATAATTTAAAAAATTACTATGGATATTATTGTTGAGAAACTGGTTAAGACCTATGGCATACAAAAAGCTGTAGATAACATTTCATTCAAAGTAAAAACAGGAGAAGTGCTTGGTTTTCTTGGTCCGAATGGAGCCGGAAAAACAACCACCATGAAAGCAATCTCTACTTTTCTGATACCTGATAGCGGAAATATTTTAGTGGGTAACTATTCTGTAAATAAGGATGCAGAGTACGTTAAACAAAATATTGGATACCTCCCCGAAAATAATCCACTTTATGAAGATATGCCTGTGATCGACTATCTTAAATTTGTGGGAGAGTTGCAGGGGATTTCGAAAGAAAAAATCTATGATAGTTTATTAACGGTAATAGATACTTGTGGGCTTGAAGCCGAAAAACACAAGAAAATAAACGAACTATCGAAAGGATATAAGCAACGTGTAGGATTAGCTCAAGCCCTAATTCACAACCCTGAAGTACTAATCCTAGATGAGCCAACCACCGGTCTTGATCCCAATCAAATTGTTGAAATCAGAGATCTTATAAGAAAAATTGGTCGGGAGAAAACAGTAATTCTAAGTTCTCATATTCTAGCTGAGGTTGAAGCTACATGCGACAGAATACTTATTATTAACAATGGAAAAATTGTTGCTGACGGTACAACTGTTGATTTACGTAAACAAGCACAGGGAAACGATATTATTAAGGTAAAAATCGAAGGAGGGGATGTTAATGATGTTTACAACGAGCTACAGAAAATAGAAGGAGCTGCAGTTGTTGATATTATTGATGCTGATAATTCACGGTTTCAGATTGACAGCAATCAGGGAACAGCTATTGCAGCCTCGGTTTTTCAACTTTGTGTAAAAAATAACTGGATATTAACAGAGCTTATACCGGTTGAAACAAAGCTTGAAGATATTTTTAAAGAACTAACAACGGAATAATTATTCATCGGAATAAAATAAAAAATAATGAATAAAATTTGGATTATTACAAAAAGAGAATTGCAATCATATTTTGATTCGCTAATGGCATATATTCTGTTGATCCTTTTTCTGGGATTCAGTGGATTCTTTACCTGGTTATACGGGAGTGATATTTTCTTTATTAAACAGGCAACTTTGATGCCGTTTTTTAACATAGCATATTGGACACTCTTTTTCTTCATACCAGCACTCACAATGCGTTTGTTATCTGAAGAAAATAGGATGGGAACAATTGAGTTATTACTTACAAAGCCGGTTTCAAACTGGCAGGTTATTGTGGCAAAATATTTAGCATCCTTGCTATTAATTTTCGCGGCTTTCGTTCTAACTATTCCATATATAATAAGTGTTTCATCAATGGGAAATCTCGATTTGGGGCAAGTGTTCTCGGGCTATCTGGCATTAATATTATTTAGTAGTATGATGATAGGAATTGGCTTGTTTACAAGTAGTATTGGGAGTAATCAAATTGTAAGTTATTTGCTTGCATTGTTTATTGGAATATTTTTCCAGGTTATTTTTCAAATGCTTGGACAAAGTATGGTAGGAATAGGTGGCCACATACTCGACTACCTGAGTACAGTTTCACATTTTGAATCGATGACAAGAGGAGTTATTGATTCGCGTGATGTAATATTTTTTGCCGGGATTACTTTTTTATCACTTGTGTTTTCGGAGATAATGTTAATCAGAAAGCGCTTTGCATAATAGATTAAATAACAATTAATTTCAAAAAGATGAACAAGAAATCATATATAAAAAGCGCACTATTGGTAATAGGTGTCTTTATAGTAATTGCCATGATATCTGAGAAATATTACTTCCGTATCGACCTAACTGAAGGTGGACAATATTCAATGAGCGCTGCTACAAAAAATATATTGAAGAATCTTAATAAACCCGTTGTTGTAACTGCATATTTTACTGAAGATCTTCCTCCTGATCTTGACAAAGTAAAACGTAGTTTTAGGGAGCTTCTGGTTGAGTACGGGAATTTAAGCGATGGGAATATCGTTTTTAAATTTGTAAACCCAAATGGTGATAGCGAGATTGAATCTGAAGCTATATCATCAGGAATTCAGCCGGTGTTGTTTAAGGCCCGTGATAAAGATGAGGTTAAACAGCAAAAGATATTCATGGGTGCAAAAATTTCGATGGACGACAAAAAGGAAATAATTCCTTTCCTTAATCCCCAAGGCAGCATCGAATATGACTTAACTACTGCAATTAAAAAACTTAGCGTTAATAGGAAGCCAACCATTGGTTTTGTACAAGGACAGGGTGAACCAACATTGGCTGCCTATCAGCAAGTGAAAGCTGATTTAGAAGTGCTTTATAATGTTAAAGAGGTGTACTTGTCAGATACTGTTAGAAACATTAATGATTACCAAACTCTTGTTATTGCCGGACCAACTACTGAATTCAGTGCCGAAGCTTTACAAGTTCTTGAATCTTTCGTTAGTACAGGTGGAAATCTGTTTGTTGCTATGAATAGAGTGATTGGCAATACTCAGACCTTACAAGGCGAAGAAAATCAAACAGGACTGGAATTGTGGCTGGCGAACAAAGGGTTACAGGTTGATCCCAAGTTTGTTGTTGATGCCAATTGTGGATCGGTAAACGTAACTCAGCCAACAGGCCGGTTCAATATGACAACACAGGTTAGATTCCCCTTTTTGCCTGCCATTACAAACTTCGCCGATTTCCCCATAACCAAAGGACTGGAGCAAATAATGATTGGTTTTCCAAGCCCCATTAGTTTTTCAGGTGATTCAACTTCAATATTTACACCACTTGCACTTACTTCAAAAAACTCAGGATTGCTTTCACTACCTGTTGTACTGGATGTACAAAAAAATTGGACCGCTATTGATTTTCAGTCAGGAGAACAAATTATTGCCGCGTTGCTGGAAACAAATAATTCAAAGATAGTACTAGTAAGCGTTGGTGATTTTGCAGTAAATGGCACTGGTCAACGTCCTCGCCAACTACAACCTGATAATGTTAGTTTGATGGTTAATTCCATCGAATGGCTTTCGGATGAAACCGGGTTAATTGATCTTAGAACAAAGGGTATTACATCACGGCCAATTGATCAATTAAGTGATTCTAAAAAAATATTTATTAAATGGCTTAACTTTCTTCTTCCCATGCTTCTTGTAGTATTATATGGGGTTATCAGAATGCAAATGCGTAGAAATCAAAGAATGAGAAGAATGCAGGAAGGTTATGTTAAATAATTTAGTTTGCATATTAGCTGTCTTCAAGAATAATTTATATTAAATTCGCCCCTTCATTAAAAATTTTAATTATGACAGCAGAAGTAATAAGAAAATCATTAAGGGATTCGAAAGGCGCAAGGTGGGGAGCTTTGGCAGTTGTTTCTTTTACTATGATGACGGGATATTATATAAACTATGTAATATCACCACTTAAGCCATTGCTTGAGGAGTTTATGAACTGGAATAGTTCTGACTTCGGCACATGGAATAGTGCTTATGGCTGGTTTAATGTTTTCTTTCTGATGCTGATTCTAGGAGGTATTATCCTTGATAAAATGGGTGTTAGGTTTACAGGCATTGGAGCTAGTTTAACAATGATTGTGGGTACAGTATTACAATATATTGCCATTGCCGAAATCTTCCCAATGGATGGGCATATTTTTGGACTAAAAGCACAAATTGCTATCGGGGCAACCGGATTTGCAATATTTGGTGTTGGCGTTGAGATTGCTGGTATAACGGTTTCGAAAATTATAGTTAAATGGTTTAAAGGAAAAGAACTAGCTCTTGCAATGGGACTTGAAATGGCAACTGCCAGAATGGGTACTGCATTGGCATTGGCGCTACCTTATCCAATTGCAACTTTATGGTTTGGAACTCCTCAGTTTCCACATATTTCAGCACCGTTGATGTTAGGTCTTGGGTTGCTTGTTGCCGGTTTTGTGGCATTCATCTGGTACACATATATGGATAGAAAGCTTGAAATTTCAGAGGGTATTGGCGATGAAATATCAGAGGAAGATGAATTTAAATTAAATGATATCCTTTTTATAATTAAAAATAAAGGATTCTGGTTAATTGCATTATTATGCGTTCTTTTCTATTCAGGAATATTCCCTTTCCTATATTATGCTACTGATTTAATGATAAATAAGTATGATGTTAATCCGGATTTTGCCGGCACTATTCCCGGACTGCTTCCTTTTGGTACAATTATCCTAACTCCATTCTTTGGTAATTTTTATGATAGAAAAGGAAAAGGAGCTACAATTATGATAATTGGCTCAATTATGCTGTTGGCAGCACACATAATTTTTGCAATACCATTTATTGATAATTATATTGTTGCAATTGCATTAATTCTATTCTTAGGTGTTACCTTTTCATTGGTTCCATCTGCAATGTGGCCATCAGTTCCAAAGATTATTCCTGAAAAACAACTTGGTACGGCTTATGCCTTAATTTTCTGGGTTCAAAACTGGGGATTAATGGGCGTGCCGTTATTAATAGGTATTGTTCTTGATAATTATTGCAGGGTATTAGATTCCACAGGTGAATTTAGTCATTATGATTACACAATCCCCATGATGATTTTTGCATCTACAGGATTTTTGGCAATTATTGTTGCATTTATGCTAAAAGCAGAAGATAAGAAAAAAGGATATGGACTTGAGCTTCCCAATATCCAGAAATAAATTTTTTAAAAAGAAATATAATGAGTAAAGATATATTAACACTTAAGCCAGAAGCAGTTTGGAAAAGCTTCTACGAACTAACACAAATTCCACGCCCTTCAAAAAAGGAAGAAAGAGTAATAGCATACCTAAAAAAGTTTGGTGAAGATCTAGGTCTTGAAACTATAGTTGATGAAGTAGGAAATGTGATAATAAAAAAACCAGCCACCGAAGGCATGGAAGATCGTAAAGGAATTATCCTTCAGGGTCATATTGATATGGTTCCGCAAAAAAATTCTGATACTAATCATGATTTTGAAAAAGATCCTATTGATGCATATATTGATGGTGATTGGGTAACAGCAAAAGGTACAACACTAGGTGCAGATAATGGAATGGGTGTTGCCGCTACTATGGCTGTGCTGGAAGCAACAGATTTGGTTCATGGGCCGATTGAGGCACTTATGACGATGGATGAAGAAACCGGCATGACCGGAGCTGAAAATCTTAAAGCCGGAATACTTGATGGTGATATACTGATGAATCTCGATTCGGAGGACGAAGGTGAATTATATATTGGTTGTGCAGGGGGTATTGATACTACAGGTGAGTTTACTTATACTCCTGAGGATGTGCCAGAAGGAATGGTAGCATATAAGCTTACTGTGAAAGGTTTAAGAGGTGGTCATTCGGGTCTTGATATCAACCTTGGAAGAGGTAATGCCAATAAGATTATGAATATCTTACTTCTTAAAGCAGGTGAAAAATATGGTTTACGCCTTGCGGAGATAGACGGAGGAAGTTTGCGAAATGCTATACCTAGAGAATCGTTTGCGGTAGCAGTTGTTCCTGAATCGAGCAAAGAAGATTTTGAATTGTTTGTTGAAGAATTTGAAGCTATTGTACAGGACGAATTTAAAGATTCAGATGGTGGAGTGGTAGTAATTGCTGAAGAAACTGAAATGCCAGCGAAACTTATTGACGAAAAAACTCAGAATAATCTTTATGCTGCTGTTGCAGGATGCCCAAATGGTGTAATTAAGATGAGCGAAAGTGTTAAAGGAATTACCGAAACATCAACAAATCTTGCAATTGTTAAATCAGCTGACGGTAAAATTGAATTAGCTTCGTTACAACGGAGTTTAATTGATGATGATAAAGACAACCTGGGTGCAGAAATTAGAAAAGTATTTGAAGCAGCAGGTGCCAAAGCAGAAAGCTCCGGATCATATCCGGGATGGAAACCAAATCCGGACTCTCCAATATTAAAAGAGATGAAGGAAGTTTATAACAATAAGTTTGGTAAAGTTCCCGAAGTTAAGGTAATCCATGCAGGACTTGAGTGTGGAATTCTTGGTGCTACATATCCTCATTGGGATATGATTTCATTCGGGCCAACAATTCGTAATCCTCACTCACCCGACGAAATGGTGAAAATTGATACAGTACAACTGTTTTGGGATTTCTTAGTTGAGACACTAAAGCATGCCCCTAAAAAATAGATAAGTGTCGACCACAGATTCATGGACGTTTAGTTATCTGTGAACCTGTGGCTAATAATTTGTTAAAATAATTTGCAAAAAAGTTTGAGGTATTAAATAAATTTCTACTTTTGCACTCCCTAAAGAAAAATATAAGGCGATGACAAAAAGAACATTTCAACCATCGGTAAGAAAGAGAAAAAATAAGCACGGATTCCGTGAAAGAATGGCAACCGTTAATGGTCGTAAAGTGCTTAAAAGAAGAAGGTCAAAAGGACGTAAGAGACTTACTGTAAGTGACGAAATGCGCTAATTAAATTAGTGCAGCTTAAAATTATATAATTCGGGAGGTATGCTGGCATGCCTCCCTTTTTAGTTTATTTACAACTAACTTTACTAAAGATTCAAACTATGTAAAAGATTAGCTATAATAAATAAAAAAATAATAAATTCGCAAATCATTAAAAAAGCAATCTGATGGAAGCTTTACTCAGATTTATATTTATAGTTGTTTTAATATATTATGGATTTAAGCTATTTATAAGATACGCTATGCCCTGGTTTCTTGCCAGATTTATGAAAAAACAACAGGATAAGTTCAATAATATGAACGGGTTTCCAAATGCTAACAATAACCAAACCAAAGATGGGGAAGTACATATTAAAACAAAGCAATCATCAAAAACTAAAGATGATACAGATTTTGGAGAATATGTAGATTTTGAAGACATAAAGGAATAACTCTTTTCGCTATTAAGCTAATTAGTAAATAATTGAACTATGGATAAAAGGCAGTTAATAAAACAGAGCAACAAATGGGGTAGTGACATTGTTCCATATTTGGTTGCAATTGTAGTATTTTTATTGATTACGCTTATTTATTTCTCACCAGTACTTGAAGGCAAAAAATTAAAGCAGCACGATATAACCATGTTCAAGGGTATGTCGAAGGAAATTGTTGATCATCGTGAAGCAACAGGTGAAGAACCTCTATGGACCAACTCAATGTTTGGAGGCATGCCGGCCTGGCAGATTTCAGTAAAACATAAAGGTAATATGGTTACATACATTGATAAGTTAGTAACACTTTGGCTTCCCTATCCTGCAAATTTTGTTTTCTTATATTTCCTTGGTTTTTTTGTTTTGATGTTAGTACTTAAGGTTGACCCTTGGGTTGGTCTTATTGGTGCAATAGCATTTGCGTTGTCGTCGTACTTTTTTATAATTCTGGGCGCAGGACATACTTCTAAAGCACATGCAATTGGTTACATGGCGCCGGTATTAGCTGGGATCATACTTACATTCCGAGGGAAGTATTGGCAGGGCGCCCTACTTACTGCTATTGCCCTTGCACTTGAAATAGTATCAGGTCACCTTCAAATTACTTATTACCTTCTTATAATAGTAATTGTTTATGGCATCTTTAAATTAATTGAGGCTATTGCTGATAAACAATTACCCCATTTCTTAAAAGCAACCGGGATTTTAATTGTGGCTGCTATACTGGCGATATTAACTTTCACCACTAATCTTTGGGCAACATACGATTATGGTAAAGATACCATGCGAGGTAAACCCGAACTTTCAAAGAATACAGAAATTAGTTCATCGGGACTTGATAAGGACTATATAACTGCGTGGAGCGTTGGAGTTGGCGAAACCTGGTCGTTATTAATACCAAATGTTAAAGGAGGAGCATCGGGTTTACTTGGAAATGTAGACGCTATTAAAGAAGCTGATCCTGCCTACAGAAAAGCTATCTCTCAACAAAGCAATGCATATTGGGGCGACCAACCAGGTACTTCAGGGCCTGTGTATGTTGGGATTATTGTGATGTTTTTGTTTGTATTGGGGATGTTTATCGTTAAGGGAAAATTGAAATGGGTGCTTTTTACGGTAACTGTTCTTTCAATACTTCTGGCATGGGGTAAAAACTGGATGCCACTCACTGATTTCTTTATTGATTATATACCCGGATACAATAAGTTTAGGGCTGTATCGATGATACTTGTTATTGCGGAATTGGCGATTCCAATATTGGCCTTTTTGGCTCTTGGGAAAATTGTAAGTGACCCATCAATTCTAAAAACAAAAAAAAGCCACCTCTACATTTCATTTGGTTTAACCGGAGGTATTGTATTGCTGTTTTATATCATGCCAGCTGTTTTCTTTGATTTTCTAAGTGCTGGCGAAAAATCGCAGTTTGCCGAACTAATGAAAGGCAATGATGCAGCTCAGGTAAATATTTATCTAACAAGTCTTGAAAATGTTAGAATAGCAATATTCAAGGCTGATGCCTTACGAAGCTTTTTTATTGTACTGATAGCCGCTGTTTTGGTTTTTTTATTTTCGATAAACAAAATAAATAGGGTATGGTTAATTGTTGGATTAGGATTGTTAATACTTGTTGATATGGTAAGTGTTAATCGCAGATACCTTAATAATGATAATTTTATCAGAGCCAGAGATTTCGAAATACCATTTAAGGCAAGCGCCGCAAATAACTATATCCTTAATGATAATAACCCTGATTTTAGGGTTCTGGATATTTCAAAAAGTACTTTTAACGATGCAAGTTGTTCCTATTTTCACAAGAGTATTGGTGGATATCATGGTGCAAAGCTTCAACGATATCAGGATTTAATAGAAGCTAATATTCAGGGTGAGATAGAATCAATATATAATGTGCTATCATCAAACCCAACATTGGATAAAATAAACAATATGCTCGCTAACCTGCAGGTATTGAATATGCTTAATATGAAGTATGTAATCTTTAATCCGGATGGAATGCCGTTGATCAATAATTCAGCGTATGGAAACGCATGGTTTGTTGATAGTGTAGTAATGGTAGTTGGCGCTGATGAGGAAATTGCGGAGGTGGGAAATAATAACTTAAAGTCGACTGCCATTGTGGATAATAAATTTGCATCCCAGCTTGATGGCAAAACATTTAGGAGGGGATTAAACTCAAATATTGCTCTAACCTCATATGCTCCAAATAATCTTGTTTATAATTATGAGTCAGATACTGAACAGCTTGTTGTGTTTTCAGAAATCTATTATAATAAAGGTTGGAATGCATACATTGATGGACAAGAGGTATCATACTTAAGAGCAAATTATGTTCTAAGGGCATTGGTTGTTCCTTACGGCAAACATATTATTGAATTTAAGTTTGAACCTAGTATTTGGGTTATTGGAGAACGCATATCATTTGTAAGTTCATTGCTATTGATTATTTTATTGTTAGTTGGTGTGGGATTTGGACTTAAGACTTCATTGAAGAAAAATAGCAATGAATAAGGAAAGCTGATTTTCATTATTATTAACTACTATAGTTCATGAAAAAAATATTGCTAACTGGTGCAGGTGGATTTATTGGTTCACATTTAGCCGAACTACTTGTAAAAACTGGCTTAAATGTTAAAGCTTTTGTTAGGTATAATTCGAAGAACGATTGGGGTTGGCTAGAACATTCCGAGTGTAAAAACGATATTGAAATTATCACTGGTGATATACGTGACAAGGATTCGGTTTTTGCAGCAATGCATGGTGTGGATACTGTTTTCCATTTAGCAGCTTTGATAGGTATTCCATATTCATATGTCTCGCCACTTGCATATTTAAAAACTAATGTGGAGGGTACATATAATATTTTACAATCGGCTAAGGTATTAGGCGTTGGCAATGTATTGGTAACATCCACCAGCGAAACTTATGGAACTGCCCAATACATCCCTATTGATGAAAATCATCCTCTGGTGGGACAATCTCCTTATGCGGCATCCAAAATTGCTGCTGATCAGTTTGCACTAAGTTATTTCCGATCTTTCAATTTGCCCGTAAAAATAGTTCGACCCTTTAATACATATGGTCCCCGACAGTCGGCCAGAGCATTTATCCCAACAGTTATCTCTCAGGTTATAAGTGGAATTAACGAAGTGAAGCTTGGGAATTTATCTCCAACACGAGATTTAACATATGTAAAAGATACAGCCAAAGGGTTCATAGAAATTGCCAAATCTGATCTTACTATTGGAGAAGTTACAAATATTGGAATGAACGAAGAAATCTCCATGGGAAACCTAATAAAATTAATAAGTGAAGTAATTGGAACTAAAATCAATGTTATTTCTGATCAACAAAGAGTGCGACCTGATAAAAGTGAGGTAGAAAGATTATACTGTGATAATTCAAAAATCATTAAAAATACAAACTGGACTCCTGAATATAATTTGGAAAGTGGAATAAAAGGAACTGTTTCATGGATAAAAGAAAATATGAATCTATATAAACCAGATATTTATAATGTCTAAACGAGCTATAATCTTAGCAGGTGGCAAAGGAACTCGCTTAAAGCCATATACTATTTCACTTCCTAAACCTTTAGTGCCTATTGTTGATAAACCAATAATTGAGATTATTATCCAGCAATTGGTGAAAAATGGTTTTGATCATATTACATTAACAACAAACCACATGTCTGAAATAATAAAAGCATTTTGTGGTGATGGATCAAAATGGAATACCCGAATTGATTATTCTCAGGAGGAGATGCCCTTAAGTACAATGGGACCATTAAAATTAATTCAGAATTTACCAGAGAATTTTTTGGTAATGAACGGAGATGTGTTAACCGATTTGAATTATAGTGATTTTTATGATCATCATTTGAGTAATAAAAGCTTATTTACTATTTCTTCATTTGAGCGTGAACACATTAGTAATTATGGAGTATTAGAGGTTGGAGAAGATAATACACTAAAAAACTTCATGGAGAAACCAACCCATAAATTTGAAGTTAGCATGGGTGTTTATATGGTAAACAAAGAAATATTGAGTTTTATACCTGATAATATCATGTATGGTTTTGATCATTTAATGTTTGATTTGTTAGAGGCAAAGAGGGATGTTAATGTAAAAATGCATAGTAGTTATTGGCTTGATATAGGTCGTCCTGATGATTATGAGCAGGCCGAACACGACTATTATGAAATAATTAAGAAAACATTATGATAGTTGCTGTAACAGGAAGTTCAGGGTTTATTGGAAGAAGGCTTGTCGCTAAATTACTTTCATATGGGCATAGAGTAATTGAGTTAGATATAACCGAAGGGTTTGATATACTCGATTGGGAAATGGTTAAGAAGGTCGAAAAATTTGATGTTCTTGTTCACCTTGCTGGGTTTACCTTTGTCCCTTTGTCGTATAAAAGACCACGAGATTTTTATAGCTTGAATATTAGTGGTGTAATTAATAGCCTTGAATTATGTAGAATTCATGAGGCGAAATTTATTTTTGTAAGCTCGTATGTTTATGGAATTCCGGAATATCTGCCAATTGACGAAAGTCACGTATTAGCAGGATTTAATCCGTATGCAGAAACAAAAATTATTGGTGAAAAAATATGTGAAAATTATAATAAGTATTTTAATGTAAGGTCTATAATTTTGCGTCCGTTTAATATTTATGGACCAGGACAAAATGATAACTTCTTAATACCTTTAATCCTTAAGCAAGCAGAATCAGGTGTAGTAAATTTACTTGATCCACATCCAAAAAGAGATTTTGTTTATGTGGATGATGTAGCTGAAGCATTTATTAAAGCGGTTGAATCTGAAAAAATAGATTTTGATATTTTTAATATTGGATCGGGGAGGAGTTATTCTGTTGATGATGTTGTTAATCAGGTAAATTCTCTTTATAATAATAAATTGGAAATACATTATTCCAATATCGAACGGGATAATGAGGTATTGGATACAATTGCAGATATTTCCAAAATAAAGGATGTACTAGGGTGGCAGCCAGTAATTTCATTTAAAGAAGGACTCGAAAAAACAATAGTAAAATTGAACAGTTGAAAAAGGTTCTAATAATAACATATTATTGGCCACCAAGTGGTGGTGGTGGAGTTCAACGCTGGGTAAAATTTGTTAAGTACTTACGAGATTTTAACTGGGAACCAATTGTATTTACTCCAGAAAATCCGGAGATACCATCATACGATACTTCCTTGCTAAGTGATATTCCGGCAAGTGTTCAGGTAATTAAAACCAGAATATGGGAGCCATATCAGTTTTATAAAAGGTTTACGGGCAGGAAAAAGTCTGATAAAATTCAGACAGCTTTTTTAAATGAGAAAAAGCAATCCTTTGGCTATATCGAAAACTTATCTATATGGATTCGTGGTAATTTATTTATTCCCGATGCTCGTAAATTCTGGATTGCCCCATCCGTAAAGAAAATAACGGAATTTTTAAAGAACAATCCAGTTGATGTAGTAATTACTACCGGACCTCCTCATAGTGCTCATATGATCGGTCTTGAATTAAAACGAAGTCTTGGTATTAAATGGCTAGCCGATTTTAGAGACCCATGGACTAACATCGATTATTATAAAGACCTTAAGTTAACCAAAAGAGCTAATCGCATTCATCATAAGCTTGAAAAGCAAGTTCTTGAAGAAGCTGATGGAGTTACTGTTATAAGTCCTGGGATGAAAAAGGAATTTGAACAAATTGTACCTAAAGAATACCACGTTATCCCCAATGGTTATGATGCTGAGGATATACTGGTTGTAGATAATAAAAAGCAAGTTAATGAAAAATTTAGCTTAGCACATATTGGTTCACTAACCAAAACACGAAATCCCATAAATCTGTGGCAGGCCTTGAGTCAACTTGTTGCTGAAGATAAAGAGTTTGCAAATGATCTTGAAATCCATAATATTGGAAAAATAGATATAAGTGCTATTGAATCATTAAAGGAGTTTAACTTAGATCATTTTCTTAATCAAACTGATTATTTGCCGCATGATCAGGTCATTATCGAACAACAAAAGGCCACCTTATTATTGCTCCTTGTTAATGATACACCAAACGCAAAACTTATACTTACAGGAAAGATATTTGAATATCTGGTTTCAGGAACCCCAATTATTTGTATTGCACCAACCGATGGTGATGCCGCAGCTGTTATAAACGAAACGTCTTGTGGTGGTTCATATGGTTTTAAAGAAGTAGAAAGCTTGAAAGCGGATATTTATAAGTATTATAAACAGTATAAAAAGGGAAGTGTTATTTCGAACTGTATTAACATTGAAAAATATGAGAGAAAGAATCTTACATCTCAGATGGCGGAAACGCTCGATTCTCTATTAAAATAACGAGTTCCTTATATGTTGGTTATATTAGATACAAAGTTATTAATATCATACTTTTCCTCATTAAATACTTTGTATAGCTCTTTTAACATCAAATTCTTGGTTTTGATGCCTCGCTTCTTGGCAATTTCTTCAACAAAAATATTCACTGCTACTTTTCCCTCAAGCACAACTTTTTCAGATATGTAATCTGTAAAAAAGCCTTTTCCTATAAGTAATCCCAAAGTACGGTTACGGCTTAAATCGTTAAGCGCGGTTAGCGTAAAATCACCAAATCCACAATAATTGAACATAGTATATTCTTCGCCTCCAAACTTTGAAATTAAGACTCTCATTTCGTTAATGGCCTTAGTTAGAATTAGCGATCTAAGATTAGGCGAATCGAAATGTGCGTCAACAATACCAACAATAATTGCATAAATGTTTTTAAGGATACTGGCTAGTTCAACACCCATCACATCGGTTGTGTAGTCAAGGTAAATGGAAGTGCCTTTAAATAATGATTCGAAGAGCTTAAAATGTTTTTCGCGTTTCGATGCAAGAGTAAAAGCTGTAGGCATATTATTAATAATCTCCCTTGCAAACGAGGGTCCTTTAAGGCTAACAATTTGATTTGGGATAATTCTGGCTAATGCTTGAGGAATTGTTTTTTGTCCATCTCCAAATCCTTTTGCAAGATTTACAATTATGGCCTCTTCGCCTATAAATTTGGCATTATCCCTGATATATGATACAATAATGCTTGATGGAATTCCTAAAAAAATGATATCTGAATCCTTAAGGATAGTTTTATCAAATGTAGCTTTTAACGAGTGTTCGAGTTCAATGTTTGGAAAATATTTCCGGTTGACATGTTCATTGCTAATTGAGTCAACAACATCTTGTTCAACAGATAACAAGAATACTTCATACTTTTCCTTCTGAGCAAGCACATTTCCCATTGCAGTTGAAATTGCACCACTTCCAATAAAGCATATTCTCAAATCCTTATCCATATTGTTTATTCTAACAAATAATTATAAACTAAACTATTATCATATTATAATCTGTTCGCAACTAATTTTTTAATGGTGGTATTAATTTTATCATTTACATCATCCGAGATATTTAAGTAATAAACAGGCACCATAAATAATATTGTTATTATACTGCTTCTGAGCAATATGTCCACAATATAGTTCGATTGCTCAGGTAATAACAACGATACACCATAAGCTCCAATACCTATTAAATAAAGTAATACGGTTTTTACAGTAAATGGTTGCAATTTGTATTTAATGTAGAGGAATATGAATTTAATTGTGTTGTAAATAATTTTTGATAATAAGGTTGCGATCGCAGCCCCTACAATTCCATATATTGGAATCAATATTAAATTTGTTACAACTATTAATACTGCAAAAATAAAGAGTAAATATGAGAAGTATTTGTAATGCCTTGAATTTACAATGATTTGAGGACTCATACCATTTAATATATCAACCAGATTTGCGAGTCCAATTAACAGAATTACATATTTACCTGGAAGATACTGAGAAGAAATTATATGAAAAACATTATTGATGTTTCCCCAAATACCAATCATAAGCAGTAAACCAATTATACTAAGACTTATGCTACTTTTCTTGTAAATTTGGTTTATTTGATTCAGGTCGTTCCTTTTCCATGCATCTGCAATAACTACAGAGCTTATTTTTCCCATAGTTCGCATGGGTACCAGTATTAGTGTGCCAAAAAAGAAAGTAATTGAATAAATGCCTGCAGCGCTTAATCCAAGCATTCTTTCAATCATTATTGTGTCAATATTCATTACAAGCACCCCCGAATAGCTCGCGATTATTCCAAATAAACCTACGCTTAACATCTCTTTTGCAAGTCCGTTATCCACAAATTTAAAGTTGGGTACTATAAATAATTTCTTGTTATAAACGAGTGACCCGAAAAGCAAGATGCCCGGGGAGATCATTGCGATTATATATAGAACTACTGTTTGATGAAAATTTATCAAATTATAATAATATGGAATAATAACCACCAGCAGTAGTACCCTTTGAATTACCTCTTTGTAAATAATTCCTTTAACTGCATTGTACAAAACACGGTAGTAAGTATCAAGAACATTAAACAAAACTGTAGAAATAACCAGAGGTACAACTAAAAAATAGTAACTTGAAAACAGGTTGTTGCCTTCTTTAGTTTCATCTAAAATATACTGCTTAAGGAAAATATATGCAGATAGAACAATGATTAAACCAACCAATGAAATAAGCAAAGCAAGCCCCAGATATCCATGATGTTTTTTATCATGATTTCTGAAGTAAGGGAATAGTTTAACAGTAACAGTATTCATACCTAATCCAGCGAATTGCGAAAGTAGAATCGAATATGAAACAAGAATCCTAAGTAGGCCTACTTCGTCGGTAGTAAAGAAGTGAGTAAAAAGTATAGCAGTGGTAATAAAACCTAGAACAACCCCAATATATGAGTATATTGAACCTGAGATGCTTTGTTTTTGTATAACGCCCAATTTTTTTTTTTGACAAAAATAGCTTTATTCGCATAAATATAAGGCAAACAAAACTAATTTTGCAAACCATGTAATCTAATACTATTAAGCTAGTGCTAATTTTATTATTCTTACTAAATGCATTGTTTAGAATTTAAATCAGGAATAAAATGGATTATAGAAAGTCTCATACTTCTAATAGTAAAGGAGAAGATTATGATAAATCATTCAGAAACTCTGACTATAGACAATTTATTCTACGGTGGGAAGATTTGGTATTAAAGAATATTATTTCAGAGTTTGTAGTTAACAAACAAAATTATCTTGATTTTGCATGCGGAACGGGAAGAATAACTAAGTTAGTTGAACAATCATTTAACAACGCCTATGGGATTGATGTTTCGGAATCAATGATAAAGCAAGCAACCAAGAAAGTAAAAAAGGCTAAAATTATCAAGCAAGATATTACGATATCAAACCCATTTGAATCAGATCAAATGGATTTAATTACATCATTTAGGTTTTTCTTGAATGCTGAAAAAAAATTAAGATCTGAAGTATTGGATTCACTTCATAGTATATTAAATCGAGATGGTTATTTAGTTTTTAATATCCATAATAATAGTACGATTATTTCCAGATCCATAGATAAATTAGCGATTTTTAAGAAGAAATTGGATGGAAAAAAATTCCAACCGCAAAATTCTATGTCAATATCAGAAGTAAGATGCCTTCTTGACAAACATAATTTCGAGATAGTAAAAACCTATCACAAAGCATTGATACCCCTAAAAAGTGAGAAGTCTACTTTTAAAATATCAAAGTATACTAAAATTGAGAATTTGTTTTCAGGCATTGATTTTGCGAAACATTTATCCAGAAATATCATCTACGTTTGTAGGAAAAAACAGAAGGTCAATAGTTAATTAATGTTATGACACCTGACACAATAGTAAAATACTATAATGACAATTTTAATTTGATTTGTTCTAATTATAAAAATGCACAAAAAATTACAGGCGTTAGAAATGTTAGTTCAATAGAATATCTAATTTTCGATAAGGAAAATCAGAAAATAGAATTTACTTATTACAGTGACTATATAACTCTGCGAAAGTGGATTAATTCAATAATTATTGGAAGAAAGTTTGGTGCAAAAGAAGAAGTTATTAGAGATGTTTTTAATAATATTGGTGTCTTTATTGCTAAATATCATTTAGAGTTCAGTGATTCGATTGAGACAAAGGCATATCTCTCTGAATTTGATTCTTTGCGATTTAAAAATACTATGTGCTTTTTACATGGAGATCTTACAGATAATAACATATTAATAAATAATAATAATGAAGTAATAATAATTGACTGGGAATCTACTCCAATTCTTAATCCTTACTTTAATTACGGTAGCTCATTATGGGATGTATGTTGGTTTATAAACTCATTATTGCGACCTTCTCCTGGGACTTTTTTTAATACTGCAAGCCGCATTAGACTTGTGAAATATTTTATTGAAGGTTGTGATTCAATAACACATATCGATAAGGATTTATTGTTTATTTATTATAAATCAAACCTTGAAAAACGAATCCATAGTATTTATAAAAAGAACAACATTTATAACAAAGTATTGTACAGGAAGCATTTAAAAAACTGGAGATCGTTGCAATCTCAATTTATAAACAAGTAGGCTCAGGAAAGGTATCTAATGAAAGAAAAAACCATACTGCTTTTTTATTCTAACTATAGTTCTTTTGTTGCTAAGGATGAAGAAATTCTAAAAAAGAAGTATAACGTTATTAAATATAGATTCCATCTCCAGAAGAATATTTTTAAAATGTTATGGGAATTAGTTAAACAATTTCTATTCGTTGTTACGCATATCTGGAAAGCAGATGTGGTTTTTTCCTGGTTTTCAGATTTCTATTCTTTACTTCCCTTTGTTTTTGCAAAAATGTCAGGAAAGAAAACAATTGTTATTGTTGGGGGTTACGATGCCGTAGCAATACCTGAGCTAAATTATGGTTTGTTTAATAAAAAAGATGTTCGTCAATTATTTGGAACGC
>CALDOI010000233.1 GCA_937912115.1 uncultured Bacteroidota bacterium
CTATCCTTAAGAAGTTTTAGAAATTACTTCACAATAATTGCTTCTTCCATAATAATGGAGTAGGAGTAACCCGATCCAAAATCTTTATCGATGGCAATAATTCCTTCAAAAGTAACAACAGCATCAATATTAACTTCATCAACCGTAGTAACTGTTAAATCAAAGTGGCCATCATAATCGGTTCCATCCTGAATATGAGCCCAGTTTTTGCCCATAATTGCAGTATTAAACTTGGTTACTTTACCTCTGACTTTAACTTTTTGATTGGCATATTTTGCCTTATTTGCGTATAACTCAGCAATTGTAATTCCACCTTCGGCTTTTTCAACTGTAAGCTCATTTTTTTCAATTTTTGGTTTTACAGGTTGCTGGGGCATTTGTGGAATAATACTTGCATCAGTTGGTTCGGTGCTAGCTTTCTGCACAAAAAATACTGATGAAAAAGTGCGATCAAGTTCTTTACTATGAAATTCTTTCATTTCTAAACCTTGATTGAAATATAATGTTTGTCCTACTGCAACATCCATTTTCGCAATTGCAATCCAAAGGTTTTTATTATCATCCGCAACTAAGCAATAAGTATAGTTTGATGTTTGTATAACCTCTTTAATTACGCCACTGTAATCGAAATCAGAAACAGCGGTAGTTGTGGGTCTTTTTTTTGAATCATCGCACGATGAAAGGTTAATAAATAATACAACCGATAGTAGTGTTAGTATAGTTCTCATCTTTAAATATATTATGATAAATTTTTATTAAATATTGCGGGTAAAGATATACAAATGTGTTAATAATTCAACAATCAAGAATAATTCATAATTATCACAAGAAAATAGGTGCTAATTACAAAGTATATGAGCGTACACAAAAATTAACTATTTTATCTGAACTAGATGCAAATGTCATTTTGAACAATGACGAAAAATCTAGATATTTTGATTGTACTAAATTAGATTCTTCGCTATGCTCCTCGAATGACACTCAATATATGTCTCAGACAACTACCTCCTAATTTGCCATATTATTCATCTGCTCTGTCGTATTTACAACAAGAATGTAATTTGTTATAAACTTCATCTTTTGCTTTTATCTCCTTGGTGTCGTAACCTACGTCAGCAATAGCTTGTTTAATGGCCGTAAGATCGGTTTTCTCAGGAATAAATGTGATTGTCATCATCTTGGTTTCTTTATCCCAATCAGCTTTTTTTACCCCATCAACAGCTTTAGCAGCTTTTTCAATGGTTTTCTCACACATTCCGCAATTGCCAAATACTTTGAACTCTTCGGTTTTGTTTTGAGCAAAACCTGACATTATTCCCACAAGAAATAATACGACGATACTTAAAATTCTAATTTTCATTTTTCTAATATTTAGTTAATTATTAATTGCTTACTTTTCCAATTGCACAACTTACATATGAAATGGCTTTTGATAAGTTACTGTTACCTCCTGTTTCAGGATAACCAAGACCGGCAAGTTTTGATTTGTATTTCAAAATATGTTCCTGATTACCTTCAAACGAAATTTCAACCGTAGATTTTTCAATATCAATTTCCACATCTTCAATTTCATTAAATTTTAATAGTCCTTTACGGATGGTTGATGCACAACCATTACATTTAAGGTTTTCGATAGTTATTGATACTCTTTCCATAGTTTTACTATTATTCGTTAAACACTTTTTTTACTGATCCGCATTTCAGCATCATATCGCCAAAATATGGATTTCTAATTTCCTCTTTGTCACTAATCCAATATGCCCCCTTATCGTCAAAAGCCATTGGACAAAATTGAAGATACATGGGCGTTTCACTGTCATTTCCAAACGTTTGTATTATTTCTGTTAAACCATTTGAAAAAATACTGAAATGACTTCTTTTCATTTCAATGTCGGCCATTTCTATTATTTCATTTAGATTGTCAAAAACTGGTTTCTGAAGTAACATCCATTGATTATGTGCATCTCCCTTCAATAAAGTCATATCAACTTTGTTAAATGATGCCAACGCTTGCTTAGCGATTTTTTCAACCTGTTTTTCATCAGTGGCAACGAAAGCATCTTTTAATTGTAAATAATTTTTAATGAATTCATCAAGTTGGAGTCTGAATTTTGCAGGTGTTTTAACTTTTGTGAATTCCAGACTCTCAAGTTTCACTTCCATGTTTTCCATTTCCTCATCCGTCATCTTGCTATCACCATGATTATGCCCCGTTGAAATTTTACCACCATCGGGATTCATCATACTTGGAAAACCGGCCAATTGAGCGGCTGCGTCAATTTTGAATACTCCGTTTATTGCTATTTCCTCACCTTCAACCAATCCATCTACCACAACAAAAAACGATCCTGCTTGAGGTCCAAGGGTTATTTGTCTGTATAAAAAAGATGGATTTTCCCGATCAGGTACTTTTACATAAACCACTGCACGTTTACCTGTCCATAATACTGATGATTTTGGAATTAGAATTTCATTACTGTTTTCAGCAAACTTCGATTCCAGCAGCCCATTGGCAAACATCTCTGGCTTCAACTCGCCTTCCTTGTTAGTTGTCTCAAGCCTGACTTTAGCAATCCTTGTTTTATTATTAATGAAAGGATCAATATATGATACTTTTGAAGAGAAATTCCTGCCCGGCAAGGCCTGTACTGTAAAATCAATTTTGTCTCCTGTTTTAATCCATGGCAAGTCAACTTCGTATGCGTCAAACATTACCCAAAGTTTATTCAAATCAATTACTTCAAAAAGGGGAGTACCTTCCTTAACATAGTCTCCAATAGAAACATGGCGCATTGTAACGGTTCCCGATATTGGGGATAGCACATCAAAATACACAAGAGGTTCACCATTTTTTTCTATGTTATCAATTTGCTTATCGTTAAGATCCCAAAGTTTCAACTTGCCCCTTGCTGCGTTATAAAGCGAAGGACGGGTGTCTTTAAACGAAATGGATTCCAATAATTCACGCTGTGCAGTAACAAGACCCGGAGAATAAATGGTTGCCATTTTTTCACCCTGTTTGACTTTCTGGCCGGTGAAATTCACAAACAGTTTCTCAATTCGCCCACCAAATCTTGCGGTTAATTCTGAAATATTTCGTTCGTCCGGTTCAACCTTTCCCTGTAAATAGATTGTTTTATTTGGTACACCACTGCTGACCACCATTGTTTGAATTTCAGCCAAACTGGCTGCTGATTTGGTCATAACTATTTCATTGGGATCAATATTATCACCCTCAGTTTGCATGGTTGCTAGCGGTATAAGGTCCATTGCACAGATGGGGCATTGTCCGGGCTTATTCTGTTTAATCTGTGGATGCATCGAGCATGTCCAGGTTGTTGGAGCCTCTTCAGCATGATCGTGTCCATCATGCAATTCCATTTGTTGATTAGCAACTAATGTATCACCTGATGGTTGGAAGAATATCCAGCCTATGATAATTCCTGCTATAAGTGTTCCAAGTACAAGCTTGTAGTTTTTTCTAATATTTATTATTAAATTTTTCATTTTTCTATTTTATTAATTACCCATTAAGTAGTTGATAAAGGAAATTGCTGCCTGTTTATCGGAGCGTGATTTCTCAAGCTTCAGGCTATAAGTTAGCAGCTTGCGTTCCATTCTGAGTATCTCTTCAAAGTTTTTATTACCGGTAGCATAATCAGTTTCAATAAGTTTTATTGATTTGGAGGCTAACTCAAGTTGCGAAGTATAAAGATCTATTCTTCTGTCGGCATCCAGGTAATCCTTCCAAACCTTTTCAAAAATGTTCACCAGTATATTCTCTTTGTCAGATTTTTCAAATTCCTTGGCGGTTTGCAGATGAACAACTTCATTAACCATAGCTTTATATTTCTTTCGGTAAAGAGGAATGGTGATGCCAATTTTAGGAAATACAAAAGCATCAGTGCCTGCAAATTTATCATTGTCAGTTCCAACAAAAATATAATCCAAACCGATTGAAAAATCAGGTTTTCCCTGTTTTTCAGCCAATTCTTTTCTATATATCAATGCCTCCTGCTGTAGTGATAGCGCAAGTAGTTGATGGTTGTTATTGCCTATCGAATCCAATATGTTTTCCTTAGTTAAAGGGAAATCGTCTACCCAAAGAGTTTCGGGAATGTTGATATCAAGTTGGTCAATATTTAGGAGGTTCTTAAATACAGACTCAAGATAATTTTGCGTATCAATTAATAAATACAGTTGGTTCTCAAGATCTCCAATTTCCATTTCTATTCGGTATTCATCAACAGCCGACACTAATCCTGACTCAAATTTTATATTGGCCAGTTTCCTGAATGTATGCAGTATATCAATATTCTCTCTGGTAATTTGAATTGCCTTTTTGTTAAAATAGATATTGAAATAGTTGGATCTCACCTCATTAAACAGTCGTGATTTTGCTTCTTCAAATTGTTCATATTTTGCTTTGGCAGATTGGATTGCAATATTTTCTTTTGCTTTTAAAGTGCCAAACCAGGGAAACATTTGCGAAGCTGAAATCTTAGCTTGTTGTGGCCCCATTCTGGTTTCAACGGGCATAATAAAATATGCAAAAGCAACTTGTGGATCAGGCAATGCCTTAACCTGCGGTGCTATTTCAAGGGCTGCCATATATTCACTGAATCGGGCTTTTAGCCCTGGATTATTTTCAGATGCCAACTTCAAATAGCTGTGTAGTTCATCTTGTGCCGAAACCAATGAAGATATCAGCAATAGTGTTATTCCGATAATAATTTT
>CALDOI010000234.1 GCA_937912115.1 uncultured Bacteroidota bacterium
TTTTGGTAATCTACTAATGTTAGTTTTCCATTATCTAGTTTATCCTGAGGAAGTAAGGAGTTCCATGGTTGTGCTTGTGCGTTGCTTGCAATAATTGTGATTACAATTATTAGTACGAATTGTACGATGTGTTTCATGTTGATTAAGATCTATTTATTATGCCTCAAAATTACAATAAATTTAGGGATGATGTCAATAGTAATGAATCTTCAGTCCGTCAAATACATCCACTTTCAAATATTCATAAACCCCGCACGAATAATAAACAGACTTAAGCGAATAAATATTTGAGTTGGAATTACATTAACTTGATGCTAATTTTATTGAACATTAGCTATAAGATAGACGGAAATGAAAAAAGAAATAATGACTCTCAAAATAGTAATAAATCAAAGGTAGGAAATTTGGTCATCCCGACGATGCAATATGCAGAGTCGGGATTGAGAGTAGAACATCTAAGATACTTAAAATACCATAAAATGAAAAAATCAATCATATTACTTACTGTTTTGTTGATATGTACAACATATGGTATCTCGCAGGTTGCAATAAACACCGATGGCAGTGCTCCCGATCCATCGGCTATGCTGGATATAAAAAGTACTACCAAAGGGCTACTATTACCACGTATGACAAATGCTCAAATACAAACAATAGCTAGTCCTGCTAATGGATTATTGGTGTTTAGTACTGATGATAATAAAGTCTATTGTTTTAATTTGGGTGATAATGAATGGAAAGGAATAGATTATGGTACAGGAACTATAACACCTTTTGTTTGTGGAACATCAACAGTTAACGATAGCGATGGTAATACGTATAGTACGGTACTTATAGGTACCCAATGCTGGTTGGCAGAAAACCTGAATATTGGAACACGGATTGATGGCAATAATAGCCAAACAAATAATGGCATCATAGAAAAATATTGCTATAATGATGAAGATGCAAATTGCATAACTTATGGTGGACTCTACCAATGGGATGAAATGATGCAGTTCACCACAACTGAAGGCTCACAAGGTATTTGTCCAAGTGGATGGCATATTCCAACAGATAATGAATGGAAACAATTGGAAATTACACTAGGGATGAGTCAAAGTGAGGCAGATAACACTGGTTGGCGTGGAACAAATGAAGGCGGTAAATTGAAAGAAACAGGCACAACTCATTGGAATACTCCCAACACTGGCGCAACAAATGAAAGTGGTCTTACAGCTCTCCCTGGGGGGTCAGTATTTATTGGATTTGGCGGTCTTGGAGAACTTAATAGTTGGGGTTCGAGTTCAGGAACATCACCGACTTATAAGTGGTATAGATATCTATCATATGACTCAGAACAGGTGTACAGAGCTTCCTACTCTAAAAATGTCGGTCGGAGTGTCCGTTGTCTAATACAGCTTTAATATCAGTGTTTAATCAAATATTGGATCAATTTACCACTGTTTACTATTAAATTACATCCCAATGAAAAAGCTAACTATACTATTTTTTACCCTCTCGATATGGATTCTATCAGTTGAGGCACAAGTTGCAATAAACACTAATGGAAGCAACCCTGATACTAGCTCGATACTTGAAGTGCAAAGTACTAATATGGGACTGCTTATCCCTAGAATGACAAATACTCAAATACAGTATATAAACAATCCTGCAAATGGTTTACTTGTTTATAGCACAGATGATAGCAAAACCTACTGTTTCAATTCAAGTGACAATGAATGGAAGGAGTTAGCTATTGGTAGTAATGGAATTACACCACTTGCGGTGTTTACTCTTGGATCATACACAGCTATTGCGAATAAGGGAATTTATGTAGGGATTACTATTTTACCCAATGATGTTATAGTGCAGATTGGAGGTACTGTCACAGTACCCGGGTGTTGGAGTATTACAACATCTGTAATTAATGGATATAGTTTTTCGGGAAGCGGAACATTTACTACTACAGGAACATTTTCTTTTGTTCTTCGCGCAAATGGCACTCCCATTGCTGCACAAACTGATCATTTTACAACCGGTGCTGGTGGAGGTTGGTCATGGGACATAACGGTAGATCCTGCTCCTACATACCCCTCAGGTACTGAACATTGTATAACAGGAGGTGCTGAAATTCAGCATGCTTATAACCCAGTTACCGGTGAAACATGGATGGATAGAAATTTAGGAGCATCTCAAGTAGCTACAAGCAGCGATGATAGCGATGCTTATGGTGACCTTTATCAATGGGGCAGATTAAGTGATGGACATCAATGCAGGACAAGCGGAATCACCACCACACTTAGCAGTACTAATGTGCCAGGGCATAGCAATTTCATTACTTCATCAATTAGTCCCTATGACTGGAGAAATCCTCAGAATTCTGATTTATGGCAAGGTCAATATGGTGTAAATAATCCCTGTCCAAGTGGATATCGAATTCCTACTCAAGCGGAATGGGAAGCCGAGCGATTGAGCTGGACACAAAATAATATTCAGGGAGCATTTGATTCACCATTAAAATTGACTTCAGCTTTATACAGGTTTGTAAATGGAACTATATCTTCTGAGAATGGTGGCTATTGGACAAGTGATCGTAGCACAAACTACTCCTATTTTTTGAGTTTGCAAGTTAATAATTCCTATACAACAGGGCAGAACGAAAGAGCATATGGATACTCTGTTAGATGCATTAAAAATTAACTAGCCGGGATATGAAATTAGTTTTTCATATTTGCAATCTGAAAGTTATAAACAGTGGATTTTAAGTTCCCAAACTTAGGGGTCGGGAATTGCAAATCCCAACCTTCATTAGTATGGATTTATATACAACAGAACTTTGTTGGGTATAGATAATTATACTTTCAGTAGTTGTATTCACAACTGTGAGATTAATAGTTGTTGATTTTGTAAAAGGATTCGGGAAACTTTACTCCAGACGTTGAACTGAGCCGGAAGTAATAATATCATCCATACCAACAACCAAACTAAGCGGCTGTCTGTAGAGTGCCATCCCCCGATATCCGTATTTTGAGGTGGTTTCAACATGAATTAGCATATGTGTTGAGTCTTTTGTAAGACAGTTTTTATACCAAAACCACCTATTTAAGTATTATCATCTTTTTTGTTTGTGAAAAATTATTCCCGGTTTGTAACGTATAATAATAAATACCTGCTGAATAATCATCGGCATCTAAAACAACTTTATAGTTACCTTCTTGCTGAAATTTATTAACCAATGTTGTTATTACTCTACCCGAATAATCAAGAATTCTGAGATGAACAAAATCTGAACTATTAATTGTATAACTAATTGTTGTAGAACTGTTAAAAGGGTTTGGGTAATTTTGTTTTAATGAAGGTGATTCTGGATTCTGTTTATTTTCGGACAATCCTGAAATAATCCAATCTATAGGTTGCCGGTAGAATCCACCGTTATTATTAATATTGGATTTGCCTGATGCTGTTGCGATAAATAGTTCGTTAGTGGTTACTGTTCCACAAATCACCTCTCCAGGTGTATAAATGGGTGTAAAGTTCATAAAGTCGGTGCTTAGATAGGATGTTTCACCTAAAACAAAAATAGTAAAGGTACCATCCGGGTTAATATTTAATACCAATAAATTGAACTTCTCATCAGCAATAAGTGTTTCCCAGTTGGCTCCCTTGTCAATACTGTAATAACAACCTGCATGGGTAGTAATAAATGATAGAGTACTTAATTGCAATACACCAGTAACAATAAGTTGATCACCTGTTAGCCCATTATTACCAGAAGTCCAGTTGTTGAAGTTGTCATCGGTATAATAAACTCCGGCATTAGTACCAAGAATAAATCTGCTGCTATCTCCAAAATCGTAACCTCCTAACTCATTTATAAACAGAGCATCATTTGATAAACCACTATTTGCAGCCAACCACGGGCCATCTATTTCAGACCCTGTGTAAATACCACCGCCATTTGTACCTACCACAAAATCATCAGCAACGTAATAAAAACTTATATCAGTATTATCAAGTCCATTTGAAGCAAGTGTGTAAGATGATTGATCCATAGTGTAGTAGGGGCCATTATTTGTTGATACAAAAAGCATTGGCCATGGTCCTGACTGAACTCTATTAACATATTTATTTGCTAAATTACCACTGATGTCGACCCACGAATTTCCCAAATCCTCAGTTTTAAAAATCCCATCACCGGCGAAACTAACCATTACGCTATCTCCAACACTTGACATAGAAGTAGGCTCTGTTGTTGTATTTCCTACTGTGATTTGAGTCCATTGGCCGTATATAACAATGGCCATTGAAGTACTAAAAATAAGAAGTAAAAGTTTTTTCATAAGGCATAAATTTAAATTAGTTAGTAATAATATATTGTACATTTCTAATGATCAAGAGCTTTCTAATTTTAGTCGGATTCAATAATTAGTGCTGTCCCGTCAGACTCTTGCTAGATTGGGGGAAATCAGGAATCCAGCTATTTAAGTATTATCATCATTCTTGATTTAATTGCACTATTTCTGGTTTGAATAGTATAATTATATATTCCTGATGGAAGATTATTTGCTTCAAAATCAATTGTGTAGTTACCCTTTGTTTGATAATTATTGACTAGTGTTTTTAAATGTCTGCCATAATTATCATAAACATTCAGAGTTACAAATTCTGATTTTTCTATTGAGTAGCTTATTCTTGTGGTACCACTGAAAGGGTTAGGAAAATTTTGGTTCAGGACAGTTCCTGTTGATACCTCTAAATAGTTTTCAATACCAACCAATAATTGCTCCATTGGCCTACTATACAATCCTCCATTGTCTCTACCATTTTTTTTTCTGACAGTAAAACCAACATAGAGATTAACTGAATCGGATTGTGCAGCGGTAACCTCACCCTCCATACCTCCAAAATCCATTTGATTCCATGTTATGAAGTCTTCAGTGGAATAGCCATTCTCACCAAAAGCAAAACATAAAAATCCGCTTGGCGAGATATCAGTATTGATATAATAGGCTACATTAAATTTTTCACCATCCATTACTGGTTGCCAGGTATCGGTTAAATCCATTGCATAATACAAACCACCATCAGTGGATATTAAATAAAAGCCGATATAAGTAATATGGTTAACTTTCAGGGCATCGCCACTTAAACCATCACTCGAAAGTGTCCATTCAGTATCACCAAATAAAGCATAATAGGCACCCCCTTCGGTTGCAAGCAATGCGAATGTTTCAGCAATAAGTCCATAATTAACTAATAATCCATCACCTGATATTCCTGCATTTGATGGTGACCAATCATAAATAAACGGTGAAGTGTATTGTGCTGCAAATATTCCATCACCATTGCTCCCAACTACTGCATCACCAACCAAGTCCCAGCCTTCACCGGCTCCACTCCAGAAGTTGACATTATTATTGGTCAACCCTGTACCATTACAGTCTATATAACCTCCATTAACACTTATAAATGGACCTCCATCTGTAGACACAGAAATAGGATCAAACTGTCCACCACGATAATCAATTCTATTTACAAAAAGGTTAGGTAGTGTTCCTGGCATTTCAGTCCAGTTTTCACCCTGGTCATATGTTAGGAAAATGCCTCCTCCGTAAGTACTTACCACCATTGTATCTACCCAGTTAATTATTGTGGTTGGTGGATAATCGGGTAATCCGTTATTAACTGGTGTCCACTGTGCAAGTGTGATATTTGAAACAAATGCAAGAATTAGATAAAAAGTTATTTTTTTCATTTTATAAGTGTTTAGTTGTTTAATATGAATGATATACAATGCCAAAATTCCTATAATAACTATGGTGATACAATAGGTCAACAACACTAAAATGATAGGGTGATTACACTAATTAATTATGATATCTATTTCGCAATACCATTTTTAAGGCAAAATCTGATCAGTTCAACAACGTTATGAACATCAAGTTTTCGCATTAGGTTTGTCCGATGGTTATCGATGGTTGATGAACTTAAAAATAGTTTTTCTGCAACCTGTTTATTACTAAGGCCATTGCATAACAATGTTGCTATCTCTTTTTCGCGTTCGCTAAGTCTGGATACTTTACTTAGATCTGTTGGAGAAAAGTTTGTTGTTTCATTTGTAACTACTTTTTGATCAACAAGTTTACCATCATAATATGTTTTTCCTTTTAGCACTTGATTTATTGCGAACAATAATTCATCTTTATCAGAAGTTTTAAGTAAGTAACCAGAAATACCATTTTTAATTAGGTTCTTCACTAAACTCTGCTCCCGGTACATTGTAAGTATTATAATCTTAAGGTTGGGGTATTTTTTAAGAAGTAATTCAGATGCTTGCAGTCCATTCATAATTGGCATCTCCATATCTATTATACAGAGATCAGGGACTGATAATTCCACAAAGTCTATGAGTTCTTTCCCATTTTGAGCTTTATAAACAACATTTAAATTTAGCTGGGCTTCTATCAACGTAGAAATACCATCTAAAAACAAAGCATGATCATCTGCAAGTGCAATATTATATATCTTATCCATTGCCCAGATAAATTTTAATTGTAGAGATTGTGCCGGTATGTGAATGCGATTCCATATTTAAATTACCATTGATGGTTCTGAGCCGATTGGTAATATTCATAATTCCTATTCCTTCTTTTTTATTGTCAGTGGGCATACCCTGGCCGTTGTCCTGCACTATGAAAATGCAATTGTCATCAATCTTCATTAATTGTATGTCAACTTTGGTTGCCTTTGAATGCTTTAAGATATTGTTTATCAATTCCTGTGCAATTCTATACAGTCCTATTTCTATATTTTGAGGAAGCCTTGTGTTTAAGTTATAATGTTCGAACTTACACATTATCGAATTGCCGTCAAAACTTTTGTCGATAATATCCTGTAGTGCATCCACAAGCCCGAGCTGTGTTAATGATTTTGGCATCATTTGATGTGAAATTGACCTTGTTTCGTCACCTACATCAGTTATCATCAAACTGATTTTACTTAAATCTTTATCAAGTTTTGGGCTTACTTCTAATATTTTAAAAGCAATATTTTGCAAGAGGAGTTTTATTGCACTGATTTGCTGACCAATACCATCATGCAGGTCTTTGGCAATCCGACTACGTTCTTTTTCCTGTGCATCAAATATTGCCCTAATCCCGGATTCACGTTCAATAATTATTGCGGCATCCTGTTCTGCTTTCAGCTTGCTTTTTTTGCGTTGATATACAAATAGTAAAAAGAATATTGCGGCAATACCAATGCTTAATATGATAATAATTAACCTATTACGATTTGATATTACAATTTCAGCCATGGCATTTTCCTTTTCAAGCCGATCCCGATTTGCAATTTCTATGAGTAATTGGTTTTCTTTTTGTTCTGTTTCATATCTCACCCTCATATTGGCAACCTGAGATGTGTTTTCTGCATTAAGGATCGAGTCCTTGAGTTTGCTGTAATCATTGTAATATTTAAGAGCTCTTTTGTATTGTCCAAGTTTTGAATAAAGTTCATGATTTCTGAAATAAACTTCAGCTAAAAATTCCTTTTGTTTGAACTTTTGCGCAAAATAGAAGGCACTATCTAAAAGTACCTTTGCTTCCTGATATCTGTTTGTGTTGATGTAAATATTGGCAAGGTTAGTATAAGAACTTGTTTTTATTGATTCATTATTAATATAGCTGACTGATTCAAGTAGATATTTTTCAGCCTCAATATAATTTCTTTGCTGAACATACGTATTTCCAATATTTGACAACCATTGAGATAGATATGTGTTCTCATTTCGCTTCTTGAAAAAATCAATAGCAATTTGATTAAAGTAATGTGCACTATCAAAAATCGACATCTCGTCATATGAAATTCCTATTCTTCCATAGATTAATCCCTTCAGAGATGGATCATCAATATTATTAGCAAGTAACAGTGCTCTTTTTTGCCATTCGATTGCAGTTGGATTATCTCCCATCTTGTTGTAAATATGTCCGATTCCTGAAATCGTTTTGCAAATCTGAGCGGTGTCTTTTGATTTTTGGTAAACCACCAAAGCAAGCAGGTAATTAGCTAGGGCTTCAGGATACCACCCCATGATCCGGAATTTATTGCCCCCGTTTTCAAAACCAAAACCTGCCCACGGATGATTTATCTCCGCCAGTATTTCTCCTGATAATACATAGTAACGAAGAGCAGTATCAACATTGATATTATCTAAACTAAGTGCCATAAACAAGTATGCTTTTCCTTTACCTTCCTTAAAACCAATTTCATTTGATAGTTCAATGGCTTTTTTTGCATAGAGTATCGACTGAGTATCACCACTAATAAAATATTCACGCGAAATATTAATGAAATTATTAACTTTTGCTTCATCTTCCAGTTCATTACTTAATATGATTAAACTATCAACTTTAGTTTGTGCAGTTAAACCAATAGAAATAATAAATACACCTATAATTAATAATACTTCTCGCAGTGAAAGTTTTAGATTTGGTCTTAAAAAAATTAAGTTATTTAAGAATTGTATCGTTAGATTACTGTAGCACATAATCATTTTCTGAGGGTCGTGGCATCAAATTTAATGATTTTTTTTACATGAAATGATGAGTCTTCTCAATATTTAATAAAAGGGTCTGATTAACTACATTTGTCACCAAATATTTTTTGCAGGAAAGAATTATTATTATCAATAAGTGTCTTTTTTCTATTAATAACTGTGGCATGCAATGAAAAAGTAGTACAGCAAGGCGATAGAGGTTACCATGTAAAAGTGGGAGATATGGTTGAAAAATTTGAATTTAACTTAATAGATGGCTCAGCACTATCAATGGATGATCTTAAAGGTAAAGTAGTTGTGCTACAGTTTACTGCTCCGTGGTGTTCAGTATGTAGAAAGTAAATACCATTTCTGGAAAAAGAAACATCAGCATTGTAGATGAAATCTGGAAGTTCAACATCTGAAATACCTCTCTTACGACAATTACAGGTATAATATAGAAGTAATTTATCAGACTCCTGTGTAACAGAATTAAATGCTTTTCCATTTTTCGCAATACCATCCAGAGAACCTGTTATTTCAAAGTAATCATTTTCTTGTGTAAGTTTCAAATGTATAATTAAAATCATTTTGAGGGTCATCGTCAACATGCTCCTGTGATTGTAATTCCCAATCTTTCAGCGAAATCTCAGGGTAGTATGTATCTGCTTCAAAATCTTTGTGAACTCTTGTAATGTATAATTTATCTGCGATGGGCATAAACTGATTATATATTGATCCTCCACCAATTATGAAGTTTTCACCTGTAGAATCCATCTTATCAATAGCATCCTCAATTGAATAT
Organism: uncultured Bacteroidota bacterium; assembly: GCA_937912115.1. Lineage (GTDB taxonomy): Bacteria > Bacteroidota > Bacteroidia > Bacteroidales > F082. Next base: position 9,321 of record CALDOI010000234.1, read on the forward strand.
GCCATAAGGCAGCCATCAATTACTTCATTGGCCACATCAGTAATAATCAAACTCGTACGATTAGGTAAAGGACGAACAGGAAGTGAATAATATGTTCTTTTTCCCATTATAATAAAATGATCTTTGGTGATTTCTTTAAATCGTTTTAAATCCTTTGATATATGCCAAAGCAGATCATTGTCTTTTCCAATCGCGTTGTTGGATGCAATTGCTACTATTATTGAGATTTGTTTTTCCATCTTAGTTTATTTCTTTTTGTCATCCTGAGCATAGCGAAGGATCTTTTATGTTAATTATTGACAATAACTTAGATTCTTCACTTTGTTCAGAATGACAATCTTCTCACTATTGTTTTAGTCAATCTAAACACTTATCTCCCCCTTTATTCCCGGATGACTATTGTATCCCACAATTTTTATATCATCGTATTTAAAATCAAATATATTATCAATTAATGGATTTAACTCCAACCTGGGCAACTCCATTGGATCCCTACTCAGCTGTAACTTAACCTGATCCATGTGGTTTAGATAAATATGTGCATCACCAAAAGTATGAATGAAATCACCCGGTTCAAGGCCGGTAACTTTGGCAACCATCATTGTTAATAATGCATAAGATGCTATGTTGAACGGCACTCCCAAGAATATATCGGCACTTCGTTGGTATAGTTGACAAGATAATTTTCCATCTGCCACATAAAACTGAAACCACGCATGACAGGGTGGGAGAGCAGCTTTTCCATTTGCTACATTTTCAGTAAATGAAATGCCTGTGTCAGGTAATACACTTGGATTCCAGGCAGCAACAATCAGTCGGCGACTATCGGGATTACAATTAATCTGATCAATTACTTCTTTAATCTGATCGATTCCATCATTATTCCAGTTTCTCCATTGTGCGCCATAAACCGGACCAAGGTCTCCATAGCCATCAGCCCAATCGTTCCATATTTTTACGCCATTTTCCTGAAGATATTTTATATTAGTATCTCCGGCCAAAAACCAAAGTAATTCATGAATTATCGACTTTAAGTGAAGTTTTTTAGTCGTAACCATCGGAAATCCTTCACTTAAATCAAATCTCATCTGGTAACCAAAAACGCTGATTGTTCCTGTGCCAGTCCTGTCTTCCTTGTGGTTGCCTTTATCAAGTACATATTGTAGTAATTCTTGGTATTGTTTCATTTTCAATAATAATTTTTATTGCGATGTGTAATTTAGAACCTCAAAATTGGCTAATGATTTTAGTGCAAAAATTTGGTTCAAAGTTATTAACATAATCTAAAGTGATGTAAAAAAATGTATCAAAAGTTATCCATATGATTATTTACCTAACAATCAAAATGTTATTACTATACTAGGATTTTAAATTTTGAAAAACTTAATTTGTTAATGTAGATTAAACGAAATTGAAACTGACAATTAACTATTTGAAAAGGAAATGGAAAAGTTTACATTTGCCCTTCAATTTTTTTAATACAATGTAATGGGAATAAAGAATCGATTAATTGTAATGAACTTTCTCCAGTTTTTCATTTGGGGAGCGTGGCTGATCACCATAGGTGGATATTGGTTTCAGAATCGCCATTGGACTGGTACCGAATTTGGCGTGATTTTTTCAACAATGGGAATTGCATCGCTTTTTATGCCTGCCATAGCTGGAATTATTGCCGACCGATGGGTAAACGCTGAGAAATTACTAGGTATTTTCCATATAATTGGTGCTGTAGTGCTATTTATGCTACCTGAAGTTAATGACCCAACTACATTTTTCTGGGTAATGTTACTTAATATGATTTTTTACATGCCAACAATCTCCCTTGCCATAACTGTAGCATATTCAGCTTTAAATGGTGCAGGATTGGAAGTAATAAAACATTATCCTCCAATTCGTGTTTTCGGAACAATAGGTTTTATTGTGGCAATGTGGACCGTAAGTTTATTGAAAATTGAAACTTCGGCGATGCAATTTTATGTTGCTTCCGCTGCTTCATTGGGGCTTGGTCTTTTTTCTTTCACCCTACCTAAATGTGCTATAAATAAAAGCGTTGGACATAAAACATTTGTTGAGTCATTAGGTCTAAAAGCTTTCACTCTGTTTAAAAGTAGTAAGATGGCTTTATTTTTTATCTTTTCAATGTTATTGGGAGCATCCTTACAATTAACCAATGCTTATGGCGATACTTTTTTACACGATTTTGCGAAAGTTCCCGAATACAAAGATTTATTAACAATAGAGTACCCTGCGATTATTATGTCGATTTCACAGATGTCGGAAACATTATTCATACTTGCGATTCCATTTTTCCTGATGCGGTTTGGTATTAAAAAGGTAATGCTAATAAGTATGTTTGCATGGGTACTACGTTTTGCCCTTTTTGGTATGGGAAATCCTGCAGATGCTCTTTGGATGATAATACTTTCAAATATAATCTATGGAATGGCATTTGATTTCTTTAATATATCAGGGTCTTTATATGTTGAAACCCAAACAGATTCAAGTATCCGTGCCAGTGCTCAAGGGGTTTTTATGATGATGACAAACGGTTTTGGAGCTATACTAGGGAGTTGGAGTAGTGGGATAATTATTGATAATTTCTTTAAAGATGCTAATGGCCATTTTGAATGGCAAGGCATTTGGCTCACATTTGCAGCTTACTCACTCGTTGTAGCCATAATGTTTGCAATATTATTTAAGCATAAGCATAATCCGGAGGCCATTAAAGAAGTGGTACATTAAAATTAGATTTTTTTACGTCTTTTTATTTCATCTCTAATTTTTGAGGCCTCTTCATAATTCTCATTTTCGACGGCTGTTTTAAGCATATCCTCAAGTTCAGATATCAAATAGTCGGTAAAATCAACGGATCCTTTTTCCTCTATCTCATCATTATCTGCAGCCTCAGGATCATCACCAATTGGTTCGTCTTCAAGCATTATTCCGGCCTCATCA
>CALDOI010000235.1 GCA_937912115.1 uncultured Bacteroidota bacterium
TTTTTAATTTTTATACTAAACCGCATCTTTAAAATAAAGACTTCAAAGAGGATATATAATAAAATTCGTTTTTTAAACGAATTAATTGATGCAGAGATTAGTATAAATACTTCATCGAATATTAGTGTTAACCAGACACCATTTAGTTTATCCCGGTTATATAGAAAAGAAAAGAAGTATAAGCTGGCCGGGGTAAAAGAAATTGAAAAGATGCTCATATCAATTTTTGATGATATTGATTCAATACCGCCATTTCATTACAAACCTGAATTTATATTTGTTTTCGATGAATTGGATAAAATTGAACCTCAAAATGGGAATGCAAAAGAGGCACAAGAAGACAAAACAAATAATAATTATCTGGCAACGGAGAGCTCAAGAAACAGACAGCAAACAATTTTCAGATTTTTGTCGAACATGAAGTTTTTTCTGTCAACAGCAAAGGCAAAATTTATTTTTATTGCAGGCAGAGAGATGTATGATGCCTCGTTGGCAGATGCCTCTGACAGGAGTTTTTATATAAAAAGTATTTTTCACGATATTATTTATGTAGACAGCTTCCTCTCTGATAGTTCAAGCGGAAATCTATCTGATATAACCTGCTCTATTGAAGAATTTGTATGTCAGTTTCTTATACCGAAAAAATATATCATTAAAAACAAAATTGCCTACCCGGGCTTGAAAGAGTACAATGCATATTTGTTAGATCAATTTGATGAGTTGAAAGTTAAAGAAACTAATAAAAACAACGATAATTCAGAGATTGAAATACAAAATGTGATTGCAAAGCAAAAGAGAGAAAAAATAATCTTCTTATTGCATCAATTTATTATATTTCTGACACATATGAGCAATGGTTCTCCAAAAAAAGTGACCAGTATTTTTGAAAGCTTTATTAAAACAATGATGCGAAATAAAGCTGACTTTGAAAATAAGCTGATTGTTAGAAAATACCGAAAAAGCAATTTGTTTTTGGTATTTGACTTTTATGAACAATATAGGATTGGTATGACATGCTATTTAGCAAATCCAATTATACTATCAATAGCAAATGTTTCAAAGGGATATAGTGATAAGTTATTGGTTTCTGCCGGATTCTTAATAGATCATCTTTTCAAATTTCATAAAAACTCTTTTTCAGGTAGGACACTTGAAATAGCACCTGAAATTATAGATATACATAGAACCTCGGAATTAAGAAACTTTATTAATGAAATCATAGGGTATTTATCACAAACTCATCTACAGGAAATAGATACGGGTATTTATCAATACAAGTTTAACAAACGGATTAGTAATGAGACTTCGTTTTTATCTAAAATATCTGAGGAAGCTTCTGCTTCATTTAATTTTACGCTTGATGAATCACTTGCAATCATTGAGCATTACAAAGATATACTTGCCAAAACAATAGGTAACTATGAAAAGGCCGGCGTGTCGAATGATAATGTCCATATACATTCAATATCTCATATTCACATGATTATTGGTGATTTACATTTTTACGATGAAGACTTTAATCAATCGATAAATGAATATTTGGATGCCATTGAATTTTTAAGGAGGATTAAACCAAAAAAATACACAATTGAATTAATGGTATTACTTATTAGAAATATGCTCAAACTAGGATTTGCTTTTGAGAAAAGAAAATCATATTCTTCGGCGATGCTTACTTATGGGCAGTTAGCAAAACTATTAATCGATTACAGGAGCGTTGATTTAGCACCGATTGGATTAAAGGAAGAAAAGGCTAAAGATTGGAATTCAACACTTAAAGTTGAAAATAGGGCAAAAACGAGCCTTTGGCTTTCTGATGAAGATCATGATAAGTACAGCTCTAGTAATATCAACAATGATGAGTTTATTGACCTACTAAGTAAGAATATTATACCTGAAACGGAAGAAATATTGTTGAAACTTGCTGCATTTGAGGGGATACGTTTAATTTTTCAACCTCTCCTTGCTAAGTTGTTCTTAATTGAAAAAAACCAACTAGGGGGTATAACAATGATCGATTTAATTAGAGTTGATAGCGAGTTCCATTTTCTTACAAAAGCATTAAAGAAAAATGAAAAATATATTCTAATAAGTGATTTTTATTGCAATGTTGGAGACATACTATATTACAAAAATGGTAATCTTATCAAAAATGTTAATTGTAATAAGTCTGATGACAGCCTTTTTAAAAGTGTCTCAAATTGTTGTTCTTGTTTTAAACCACACATTGAAAATACTATACTAAATGATTACAGTACTTTTTGCGAAACCAGAAGAACAGTATTGCAAAAGAAGCAATACAAAACACCCTGTATTTCATGTTATTATTTTAAACTAAGTTTATTAAGTGTTCTGGACACCTTACTGCCTGAGTTTCGGGATCAAGCAAAAAAAATAAAACAATTAGTAAAAGAAGGTGATACAATAGAAAATGATGATGAAGTTATTGATTTAAATATACTAGAATATATAATTAAAGAGATACTTCAGGAAGATTCGAAAATAATATCTCACAGGTCTAATGCTTATAAACTATTGGCAAAGGTACTATCAAATATTGGTGACACCTATCTTTCTTGCTCACTAATTACTAAAGATAATACTGGCGGCAATGAAAAAGATGCAGTAGCCGATAAACCACCTCGATTAAATAGAATGAATTTTAAAAATGTAATGGAGATTTTTAAATACATAAAGAATCGTGGAGAAATGAAAATTGGTACTGAAGAACATAGCCATAGCGAATTGATTTTACTTTACTATTGTACTTCACACCTGGCATATAAAAAAGCTCATGAACATAAAAGAGCCTCGTTTCAATATGTAAAAATCCTCTACTATATTAATGAATACATATCCACAAAGATCAGTGATGAGGAGAATAATTATATTGGGAATATTCAGGGCTTGGTTTCTAAAGAAGATATTGACAAATTATTGATTATTATTAAAGATGAAATTGTTTATCGAGCAATTAACTCACTTTACTTATCATATAATAATATCCATATTACTGAAATAAACAAATTCAAACAAATATTTACTGAGGATAAACATGATAGTCTTAACTTGATATCACTAAAGAAAACATCTATAAATGTAGATATTGAAGAGATTAACTTAATATTCGAAGAAATTCGACTAAAACTGTATTATGAGTATTATAAGAAAAGTGATAATACCGACAGTAGAGTAACATTTGTAAAACATCTCAACAAAGTATATCTACACAACCTTTGCTCTCCTTATGCTTCAAATGATTCAATTTATAACAGAATATTAAAACTTAACTTCAAGGTACATTTAAACTATTTATTTTTTAAACAAATTTTTTCTGTTACATATTGGGACACTGAGTTCTCAGAGTTTAACTTTTATAATACTATTATAAAGATGTGGGATAAAAATATAGCTAACAACATATTTCCAGGCTATAAGTCCTTCAACAAGCTATCTTTTTTTAACTATTTCGAGTTTCTGATAACAGACTCAATTAAATGCTTAATAGAAATATTAAACCATACAAATACCTTTGGTAATTCATTTATGGTTAATCACTCATTAATAGCATCATACCATCGAAAATTATTTGAGTGGAGTATTTATTATAAATTCTATGTAAAGTTTGGTTCAACAATTGACAAACTCGATACTAAGGCAAAAACACAAAGAGGGAGAAGAGAATTGCTTGAGGAAGAGTTCTGTATAATAAAGAAATATATTGAGAAGGATATTGAATTTGAAGAAGATACTATGGGGTTTACAGACACCGAATCAATAAAAAACCTTACAATAGAGTATGATCATTTTATAAATCAACTATCGAGTTACCAAAAACTTGGCGAATTGAAAGGTAATTTATTCAATGATTATGATGTTAAAGAAAAGAATCAAAACGTAACTCAGAAGCTTAAAGAGCTAATTGAGTTAGACAATTTATCATTTGTAGATCCTTCATATCAATTACAGGAAGCAATAAGAAATTATCATGCAGCAATAGAAACTCATACCGAGGGTAAAGCGTACAGAAATCTACTTAGTAAAATGTATTTACTAAATGATGACTTAAACGACAGGTTATACTTTTTCGCGATAGCCAATGAAAGGTATAAGATTAATAATAATATTATAAAAAGAAATCAAAGAAGATTAAGAAGCAAGTTCCACTACAATAGTATTTTTAACCACGATAAATATATGGAAACAATTATCAATATTTAATAATTGGTACTACTATTTATACTCTAAATTATTTTACAATAGGTATGTCTCTGGAATGTTTGGTAATTGTTTCAATATTGGGAATTAAGTGCCATGGAAAACCATGAAGCCTATCACATATTTAATTATAAATAACAAAACTAAATACTATGAAATATATTATTCTACTCTTTACAACGTTAATTATATTTGTTGGTTGCAGTAAAAACAACGATGAAATAACAGATCCAATATCACCTACTGAACCTGAAAAAGTATACATTTATTCAGCAGTCTCATCTCCAACTACTAGTGAGTCAGTAACAATTAAGAACAATTCTGGTACTTCTCAAGATTTGACTGGCTGGATTATTGGTGATATAAATGACCCAACCGCATATAAAATACCAAATGGAACTAACCTAATTCAAGGGGCAAAGAAAACTTACTATAGGTCAACTTTGGGCTTTCAGATAAATGACACCGGTGAAATTATATATTTAAAAAACAGCAGTGGGAATACTGTTGATACATGGTCAAATTAATGGTTCACTATTCCGTATCAAAGTTTATAATTGTATTAACTAAAGGCTAAATGGCTAAATTAGTTTTCTAGCATTTTGTACTCGGTCAGATTTTAAATTTTTTATATTATTAATGAAGGATAACTAATTATTATGA
>CALDOI010000236.1 GCA_937912115.1 uncultured Bacteroidota bacterium
AATGGAGTCAACAAGAGCTGTTTGATTCGTGGTATTATCAGTTAGAATTAATTGTAAATTCAAAGATTCAATTTGTGCATCATACTTGGTATCTATATTTGTATTAAGAGGAAAATATCCCAATGCCCATACAATTAAACTAGCCACTAATATTATGGTACCCATTTTTCTTAGATACTGTTCAGCTTTATACCATGTTTGTTTTAGTACACTTGTAAAAACGGGCATCCGGTAAGGAGGTAGCTCCATTACAAATGGTATAGTTTCAACTTTGAAAAGAGTCTTCTTCATTATCCATGCAACTATACCAGCTAATACGATCCCGAACAGATATATACCAAATAATAAAGTTCCCCTAAAATCGGTAAAAAATGCTGTGATCAACAATATGTAAACCGGATACCGTGCACTACACGACATAAAAGGAATAATAAGCATTGTTACTAATCTGTCGTTTTTATTTTCGATGGTACGTGTAGCCATAATTGCCGGAACATTGCATCCAAACCCCATCAACATTGGCACAAACGACTTTCCATGAAGTCCGACTTTATGCATGAGTTTATCAACGATAAAGGCCACTCTGGCCATATATCCTGAAGCCTCCATTAATGTCAAAAAGAAAAATAGTATAAGAATATTGGGAAGAAAAACTATTACTCCTCCTACTCCACCAAGAATTCCATCTACCAGCATATCTTTAATCATACCGTCAGGAAGAATAGATGAAAGCAGATTACCTAAATAACTAACCAGCATTTCAATCCATTGCATAGGATAATTGCCAATGTAAAATGTGCTTTGAAACGTTATCCAAATTGCGAATAGGAAAATTGGATAACTCAATAACTGACTAGTTACGATATTATCAATAAGTCGGCTTTTGGTTAATTTATTATGTGCCGGAGCCTTTTTTAATGTTTCTTTTAATGCGCCTTCAATAAAACCATATTTGGCATCAGTAATTATTGTTTCTAAGTTTTCATTTCTTCGTTTTTCAATTATTCCGGATTGATTTTTACTAACCCTTTTAATTTCATCTGAATTATTACATAAACTAATCCGGGTTAACTCTTTTTCATCTTGCTCGAGAAGTTTAATCGCCAAATATCTAGGGGCTACCTTATTTGTTAAAATTTTATTATCGTCGATACATATTAAATCTTGCAATATCTTTATAGATTGCTCAATCTTAATGCCATAATTTATATGGATATGACGAGTTATCGGTTCAGAGTCGTTATGTACAGATATTATCTTATTGAATAGTTCATCAATTCCTTTACCTTTTGATCCAACCGTAGGAACCATTGGTATACCTACCATTTTTGACAGACTATGGTAATCAAATATATCGCCCTTTTCATTAAACTCATCCCACATATTCAAAGCTATGACAACTTTGATATCCATGTCTATTAGTTGGGTTGTTAGGTAGAGATTTCTTTCGAGATTCGAGGTGTCAATAACATTTAGAACAACATCAGGAAGTTCGTTAACGATATGATCTCTTACAAATAATTCTTCAGGAGTATAACTTGTAATTGAATATGTACCAGGTAAATCAACCAAATTAAACGTGTAGCCACCATGAGTAAATTTTGCCTGTTTGGCATCAACTGTTATGCCACCATAATTACCGACCTTTTCTCGTGAATGAGATGCAATGTTGAAAATTGTTGTTTTACCGCAATTGGGATTGCCAACAAGAGCTACATTAATTATCTTACTGCTGGGAAGAATAGGAGCCAAATCTAATGCTTGCTCCAACTGAAGTACTCCATTAAATTCACTATCTATCGATTCGTAATTATCTGCTGTAACAACTTCAATTAATGATGCTTCACTTCGACGCAGTGAAACCTCATAACCCATTACATTATATTCAATGGGATCTTTTAAGGGGGCATTTTTAACAACAATAACCTGTTTACCAACAATAAAACCCATTTCAATTATGCGCTTTCGGAACGCACCACGACCTCTTACCTTTACGATAATTGCCTTATCACCACTTTTGAGTTCGC
>CALDOI010000237.1 GCA_937912115.1 uncultured Bacteroidota bacterium
AATCCCAAGTTTTAATTTCTAAGGAATTGGTGATCCTTACATTATGTTTGGATTTCGTCATTAGTTATTATTTAGATCAATTAGACATTAGATCAATTATGATTTATTTTCATTTCTATTTATTTTAATTAATTAATTTCTAATTAACTTAATTTACTAATTGCTCTAACCAAATCCCAAGTTTTAATTTCTAAGGAATTGGTGATCCTTACATTATGTTTGGATTTTGTCATTTGTAATTATTTAGAATAATTAGACATTAGATCAATTAGGATTTTCATTATTATTTAATTCTTCTGCAGCCTTCAACTTGTCTCGTCTTTTTTCATACCCGGCAATTTTTCCTACTAGCACAAAAAGCATTGGATACATAAACACTCCTAAGAATGTGGCTACCGACATACCTCCAAGTAATGCCATTCCCATTACCTTTCTTGCTTCGGCTCCTGACCCTGTTGCAATAACAAGAGGGAATACACCAAATATGAATGAAAAAGCAGTCATTAATATGGGGCGGAAACGCGATTTTGCAGCGCTTATGGCCGATGAAAAAAGATCTTTTCCCGTTTTAAACTCATCGTTCGCGAATTCAACAATCAGAATTGCATTTTTTGCAGCCATACCAACAAGCATCACAAATGAAACCTGTGCAAAAATGTTATTTTCAAAGGTAGGGCTGAAAAGTCGTGATACCCATAATGCAATCAGTGCCCCAAATATTGCAAACGGAGTTCCCATTAAAATACTTACTGGTAACGACCAGCTTTCGTATTGTGCTGATAGAATCAGGAATACAAATATCAATGAAAATGATAATATCATGATTAATGAACCGGAAGCTTTATTTTCCTGATACGACATTGCATTCCATGCATAACCCATATCATCAGGAAGAGTTTCATCGGCTACTTCTTCAAGAGCTGTCATGGCCTGGGCAGATGTATATCCATCTCCGGGGCTACCGGTAACCTCAACTGCTCGAAATAAATTAAACCGATTAGTATAATCAGGTCCGGAAATATCTCTTACAGTTATCAAAGTTGCTAATGGAACCATTTCACCTTTGTTATTCTGCAAAAAGAAGTTACTAATTTGTTCTTTATCTACCCTGTATTGGGGTTCGGCCTGTATATAGGTTTTGTACAATCGCCCAAATCTTGTGAAATCATTTACATACGACCCTCCCATGAACGCTCCAATTGTTCCGTATAATTCATTTAGTGAAACGCCCAGTTTAAGTGCTTTTTCCTTATCAACATCCATGTATCGTTGGGGTACATTTGCCTGAAAAGTAGTAAAGGCACTTGATATCTCAGGTCGGCTATTGGCTGCGGTTACAAATTTACCAGCATTTTCGGCAAGATAGTCAGGTGTATTACCTCCTTTATCCTGAATCATTATACTGAACCCCGATCCATTTCCAAGTCCGGGTAAAGCAGGCGGACCAAAAGCAAAAACTTGCGCGCCCAGAATTTTTGTAAATAATACAGGATTAAGTTTTTTTATCACCTCTTTTACTGTTAGTTTCCTGTCATCCCAAGGCTTTAAGGTTACAAAAATAAACCCTGTGTTTGAGGCCATGGCACCCGATAGCATACTAAATCCGGTAACAGCAGTTACGTATTCTACTTCGGGGATGTCCATAATAATTTGTTCAATTTGCTTAGTAATTACGTCAGATCGTTGCAGAGAAGCAGCATCAGGAAGTTGCATATTAATAAAGAAATAACCCATATCTTCTTCAGGTATAAAGCCTCCCGGAACCAGAGATCCAAAAATACCTGCAGCAATTGATATAATCACAATAAATATTACACTTCGCTTTAACTTACGTGCAACTATTGATGTAAAGCTCATATATGCATCGGTAGTTTTACCCATGTATTTATTAAATACACCAAAAAACTTTCCTAGTATACCACCATATGGAGTAGGCTCTTTCAATAATATCGATGATAAAGCAGGGCTTAAGGATATTGCATTTATTGAAGAAACGATTACTGAAACCACAATTGTTAAAGCAAACTGTTGATATAAACGGCCAGTTATCCCGGCCATACCGGCAACAGGTATAAACACGGCAATTAATACAAGCGTGGTTGCAATAATGGGGGCAGTAACTTTTCGCATAGCTTCAATAGTAGCTTGTTTTGCATTCATGCCTTTGGCAATATTTACCTGAACCGCTTCAACAACAACAATAGCGTCATCAACAACAATACCTATGGCTAGCACCAGTCCGAGTAATGATAGAACATTGATAGTAAATCCCATAATAGGGAAGAAAATAAACGCCCCAATTAACGAAACCGGGATTGCTATTGT
>CALDOI010000238.1 GCA_937912115.1 uncultured Bacteroidota bacterium
CCAAGTCAATGGTAAAATCATAAACCTGATTCTCAGCATAATTGTTACAAGCATCCGAAATAAAGCTAAACATCTTAATCTCAAGGGTGTAATCTCCACCCTGATATATCGCAGGTGTAAAATAAATTATATAATCTCGTTCATTACTACCCCCAATATCACAGTTTTCACCATATATGCTATCGATAACATAAGGTCCACCTGGCCCCTCAAGTTTAAAATCGGCAGGTTGTATCGAACTGCATTTAACATTCTCGTTAAATTCGATGGTTAATTCATTGGTTCCACATGCTGTAATTAAATCTCCACCAATATATTCCAATGAAGGTTTTTGGTCATCAAAAATAACAGCTGATGAAGTGCTAAAATCAAGCGTATAGCCTCCAGTAGTTTGTGTCCAGTCGCTTACTACCAGTACATAAGTTTCTCCTTCGTATACCGGTAAATCGACATTCCATTTATTTGTTGGTCCACCGTTATTACAATCAGAAGTTCCACCATTCCAGGTGCTTATACCAGTTACTCCTTGGTAGCCAGTTCCTCCAGCGGCATTGCAACTAGATAATATACTTCCAACGTTATTCCAGATATCACCGCAATCATGTTCGGTGAGATCAAAAACAGACCAGTCGTAATCATCTGATTGCATTTGAGGAGTAATTTCAAATCTGAGATCTCCCGACTCTATTACCGTCCAAATATACCAACGGCTGTTATGTTCTCCATCCATGCAATGATTAGGGCAGAGGTATCCTGATGGGATTTCGTTGTAATTACCATTTCCTGTGGCAGTATATTCTTCTACATATATATAGTCACACACCGGAATTGCTCCCATGCAATCTTGAGTGGTGGGTACCTGAGCAAATAGTTTACCAGCAATAAATGTAGTTGAGAGGAATATTGCTAATGTAGTATATAGTTGCCGGATTAATTTGTCTTTTTTCATATCTGTTTTTTTTATCCGCACAACAAAGTTAATGTATATTTTGTTTAATGAGAATATTTTGAATTATTGATGTTAATAAGCAAATGAAATTCTTTTTTTTGAAAAGCTTTTTGTCTTTTATTGAATCAATAATTCTTTTGTTTAGTTTTGAAAAATAAACTTGCTTTATGATAAGAAGAATATTGTTTGTTACCCTATTGTCATCATTTCTATCTGCCTTTGCACAGGAGTATAAAATTAGTGGAACAATAGCAGGGTTGGAGAACGAAAACCTGTATTTATTGAGACTTATGGGTGAAAAACGAAGTGTTGTTGATACGGCTCAAACAGATTTAACAGGTTCCTTTACATATGTGATGCCTGATAATAGAGAGGCGGGAATGTATGTAATAGTAAAAGGCCCTGGTCGGGCAGTTGAATTGATTTATAACAAGGAAAATATTCAATTTACAACTTCAGGTTTTGACAATGAAGATGGTATCCAGATTATTAGCTCAATAGAGAATCTAATCTATTATGATTACCTGGCTATTAAAGGTATGAATATGTATAAAATTGAGGTATTGGGAAACTTAATTCATAATTACCCTCCCAATGATGAATTTTTTCTTGATGCTATTAAACAATACAATTTACTTAAGGATCAGTTAAATACCCGAACAGATGTGTTGATCGAAAATAATCCTTTAACCCTTGCCGCCCGATATCTAAAAGCCGATCGTCCGCTTATTGTTGATCCCACTCTACCAGAATATGAAAAAGGTCTCTACTTAAAAAAGCATTATTTTGATAATGTGGATTTTAGCGATACTATGCTCATAAAAAGTACATTTTTAACATCGAAAGCTGTTGGCTATCTTAGCCTATTTCAAAATGATGCCAATTCACAGGAGGAGCTTGAAGACTTTA
>CALDOI010000239.1 GCA_937912115.1 uncultured Bacteroidota bacterium
CCGTGAACGTTACAGCGAAAAATTTCATTTATCTCTTTATCGAATAATGGTTTTTCATCGCCAATGGCAAATTTTTGTTCGTAAACATTATGGAGATTTGTGCTTCTCCAGTTTTCGCTTTTTGATGTAGGGAGTCCAATTTTTTCAAAGTGCTTTATCCCGACTCTTCTTGATTCATTCACCTTGTTGTGAGGTGAATTAAAAATTCCATTTTTGTTGTCCTTGAATGTATTACTTAAGGATAACTCAAAAGGATTTTTTGTTTTTGTTGATAAACTCATATTATTTATCTTATCTATTAAGCTCTTGTTCTTTAATCCAGTCGTAACCCTTTTCCTCAAGTTCGAGTGCTAATCCTTTTCCACCCGATTTAACGATTTTACCATCGTACATTACGTGAACAAAATCAGGAATTATGTAATCAAGAAGGCGCTGATAATGTGTAATCACAACAAATGCATTTTTTTCTGACCGAAGCGCATTAACGCCATTGGCAACTACTTTTAATGCATCAATGTCTAATCCCGAGTCGGTTTCATCAAGTACAGCAAAAGTAGGTTCAAGCATAGCCATTTGGAAGATTTCATTTTTCTTTTTCTCACCACCTGAAAAACCTTCGTTTACAGACCTGTTGGTCAATTTTGACTGAATGTCGACGAGCTTTTTCTTTTCCTCCATCTTTTTTAAAAACTCACCAGCAGGGATTGGTGCCTCTCCTAAAAATTCACGCTTTGAATTTAATGCTGTGCGCATAAAATTTGTAATGCTAACACCTGGTATTTCAACAGGATACTGGAAGCTAAGGAATATTCCTTCGTTGGCTCTAACATCCGGGGGTAGATCAACAATATTTTTACCTTTATATATTATTTCTCCTGAAGTTATTTCGTATCCATCGCGGCCGGTTATGGCGGCTGCCAAGGTACTTTTTCCGGTACCATTTGGCCCCATAATAGCATGAACTTCACCGTAATTTACTCCAAGGTTCAAACCCTTTAGGATTTCTTTTCCATTAATGGAAACATGTAAATCTTTTATATTTAGTAGCATAGGTTCTAATTATTTGCAATTGTCAAAAAAATGACATTATTCTGTATTATATCTTTATTCTTTTATCTCTTATCATGATATTATTATCCAACACTTCCTTCAAGGGTAATGGCAAGTAATTTTTGAGCTTCAACGGCAAATTCCATGGGAAGCTTATTTAGTACTTCTTTGGCATAACCATTTACAATCAATCCGATTGATTTTTCTGTATCAATACCACGTTGCTGGCAATAGAATAGTTGATCTTCGGATATTTTTGAAGTGGTTGCTTCATGTTCAATAATTGAAGTCTTATTGTTGTTTTTAATATATGGAAAAGTATGTGCACCGCATTTATCGCCCAACAATAGCGAGTCGCATTGTGAAAAATTTCGGGCATTGTCAGCTTTCTTCGAAACCTGAACCAATCCACGGTAGCTATTGTTACTTCTTCCGGCTGAGATTCCCTTAGAAATAATTGTGCTCTTGGTGTTTTTTCCGATGTGAATCATTTTTGAGCCAGTATCGGCTTGCTGCATGTTATTTGTAACAGCTACCGAATAAAATTCGCCAATGGAATTGTCGCCGAGTAATATACAGCTGGGATATTTCCAAGTTATTGCCGATCCGGTTTCAACCTGAGTCCAGCTAATCTTCGAGTTTGCTCCTTTGCATAGTCCCCTTTTGGTTACAAAATTGTATATGCCACCTTTGCCATTTTTATCACCAGGATACCAGTTTTGAACTGTTGAGTATTTTACTTCTGCATTATCGTGTGTGATAATTTCGACAATGGCAGCATGAAGCTGATTTTCATCTCGTTGAGGGGCAGTACACCCTTCAAGATAGCTTACATATGAGCCTTCATCAGCAATAAGCAATGTTCGTTCGAACTGACCAGTGTTTGCAGCATTAATTCTGAAATATGTGCTTAACTCGATTGGGCATCTAACCCCTTTTGGGATATAACAAAATGACCCATCACTGAATACTGCTGAATTTAAAGCAGCAAAATAGTTGTCGGTATGAGGAACCACTGTCCCCATATATTTTTTTACAAGTTCCGGGTGATTATGTACGGCATCACTAAATGAACAGAAAATTATACCATGTTTAGCCAAAGTATCCTGAAAAGTTGTTTTTACGGATACGCTATCAATAACAGCATCTACGGCAACACCGGTTAACATTTTCTGTTCGTCCAGTGAAATTCCAAGTTTGTTAAATGTATCCAATAGCTCAGGATCTACTTCATCCAAACTTTCAAGATTTTTTTTCTGCTTTGGAGCAGCATAGTAAATAATATTCTGATAATCAATCGCCGGGTGTTTAAGCAGAGCCCAGTCAGGTTCTTCAATTGTTAACCAGTATCGATATGCTTTTAGCCTAAATTCGAGTAGCCATTCGGGTTCGTTTTTCTTTTCCGATATAAATTTAACAGTATCTTCAGTAAGGCCAATGGCAGCTGTTTCTGTCTCAATGTCAGTAAAAAAACCGTATTTATAATCACTGGTTGTAACCTCTTCTAATATATTTTCGTTTCCCTTATCTTCCTTCATTACATTCCTATTTAGAATTATTATAAATAAGACTGCAAAATTAATAAATTTACTCATACTTAATAATTTAATCTAATCTATAATTCAATATTTATATATTTGTAAGGAGATAATTGTTACGAGTAATTTCATAGAATCTAAATAACTAATATTATGAAAAATAACTACACAACAGAACAAATCAAATTGCAAGTTCAAACTGTTTTAAAAAACGGACAATTCTGTCATCTCGGAATAGCTAATGACAATATACCTTATGTGGTAGCTGTAAATTTTGGCTATGATGATGATTATTTATATTTTCATGGATCACAAAAAGGGAAAAAGGTAGATATGATTAATATAAATCCGAATATTTGCTTTGAAGTGAATTATGGTGGAGAAGTTTTCTCCAATAAGCAGGCATGCAATTGGGGCACAAAATTTCGCTCAATAATAGGTAACGGAAAGGCTGAGCTAATTACAAATGATGAAATAAAGAAAA
>CALDOI010000240.1 GCA_937912115.1 uncultured Bacteroidota bacterium
AAAACAAAGTTGTCATTAAAATCTATCCACACCATAATATATTCATCACCATAATGTGTTGTTACTGTTAAATCGGTAGTGCTGTTATTCGCAAGCTCGGTTATAAGGTCGGTATAATCTCCATATCCATTTGGTGAGCAATCGGTTTCATTGTCAATTGTTCCAAGTTGAAACAGATAAAATCCATCACCTTCGGTACAGTTGGCTTCAGGTTGGCACATGTTTTTTGTAATAACAACATTTGTAGTATCGTTGAATCGATCGGCATCATTTGGTAACGATGTGTATGATGAAAGTAGATAATCACCAATTTGTGTGAAATCGCCTGTTTGTGAAAAGGTGAAATTTATCTTATCGTTCATACTTAAGGGGCCTGGAACTTGTTCTGTAATAATATGGTCATCAAGATCATATGTTACATCGAAATTCGACTGATCAGCAGTACCGAAATTTTCAATTGTTACAGTTATTTCCTCATCAGCAGTTAGGTTGTTACCCGAAACAGGTGAAACAATTCCTATTACACCAATATCATCAGGATACATATAAAATACATTTTTTGATATAGTATCGTTGTCGAGAAATTCATCGGTGGCTAAACTGGTATAAGCCGTTATTTCATAAGTAGTACCTACGGTACCAAGGTTTGCAGTTGTTGTAAAAGTATATTGCTCAGAAGCACCTGAACCAAGCGGTCCGGCTAAAATTTCATTTACAATATTAGCTCCATCAACCATATAACTAACCGGGATATTTGATTGTGATTCTTCACCATAATTAAATACTGTAATTGTTACGGGTTCCGAAGATGAAAGCTCACCATTAACCGGAGAATCAATATTTGTAACACCTACATCATTGGCAAAATCAGAAGCTATTTGGAAAACACCTACCACATCAGTGCGTTGATTATTAACGAAATACTCGGCAATATGCCAAAAAGTTTTATCGTTGGATGGGTCGAGTGAAATTTGAACATAATCAGCTAATCGGTTCGATCCATTATTGGATGTGCTTTGAGCAATTAGAGTTTCATCAATTGTCATTTCACCAATGGGATCAGCAGCATATCTGCCCGTATAATTAATTGCAATTTTTTCTGTGTCACTGCAGGTAGTATATCCCATTCCAATATTACCTTGTCCGTCCATAACCATGGAGCCTGAAAAAGCATGTTTACCTGATACAGGAGAAATATAAGTTCCTTCCTGATAAATTGTCCATGGGTCGCCATCATTAGCCTGACGGAATTCGTACCAACGAATACCCGCCAGTTCATCACTTGAACCATCGGTATCAACCACAAAGTTGAAGATAGCTGAATTATAACCAGGGAATCTTCTGTATTGAGCCTGGTTCATTATTGTAGCTTGTAGTACATCCTGATCCGGTCCGCTGGGTTGAGGAACATTAGAAAAAGAACCTCCATCAAATACTGAAATAAATGGAGCAGTTATAATTTCTTCAGGATCACTTATAGTTGAGTTTGCAATATCCGTCCAGTCAACGTTTACAGTCCATAATTTAATATGATCGGTTGAAACACCCGACCAGGCATCATCTTGCATATAAACAACAGATGCACCTCCTGCCGGAGGCAAGTCATCGTTAGTTACATTAAAAAATTGTGGACTATAAAAACCAGATGTTGCAATACCCGGCAACGGAAATGCAACAAATTGTGATGCATTGCCAATTAGCATTTCTTCACGCTCAACAACAAATACTTTATCATCATCATTTATGTTTGCTGTAACATAGTATCCATCAGACCAAACTGAGAATTTGGTATAGTCGGGAAATGCACCGGTACCAAATCCTGTTGTGTAAATATACCAACCATCGTTAACAGGGTCGGTACCCTGACAGACAGCCATATTAAATCCATTTGGATTTCCATCAAATTCAGTAATCACAAAACGTTCAGCTTCGGCATCATAAAATACAATAGGATCTCCAATGGCATTTCCTGGAAATAATGTTGCAAGTGATGCAGCATCAGTTAAAGGGTTTCCTTCTTTATCAAAAATTCTAAATCCTATGTTCCATGCAGCTACATAATGATCTGGGCCTGCAGCTCCGGTTGGGTCTGAAGGTGTATATTGAGATACATTGGCATCGAAAACCAAAATTGGTTCTTTACCACTGTGTTTTGCAGATGATCCGATTTTTAATACTAGAGGGTCATCACCCAAGGGCAAGCCTTTGCCGGGAACAGTTTTATTTGCTCCTCTTCGTTTGGGAGGCCCTAATTTTGGCCCTTCGTTTGGATCTATTCCGATAAATGTTCCATCAATTATCTGTTGAGCTATGCTTGGAATAAGTATTGGTTTGTCAATAATACCATGGGTACTTGGTTTTGTATGATTGGCTTTTTGACCAATAGCATTTGATGATATAATCATCAAAGTAGTAACTACAAATAGTAGTGCAATTTTTTTCATACTGATGGTGTTTTAATTATTCGATTATTAGACATATGTAGGTGCAGATGGTTACTCAAAAATATGCAAAGTAAATAAATAATTAGCTGTCTGTGCATTAGTTAATAATTTAACCACAATTTAACAAACATTATTCTTTGATTGAATGTGGTTATGTATTTAAAAAAAGTGGTTTATACTATTTTTTAATTACCTTAAATGTGCTAACCAACTCTCCATCATTTATTACAAAAGAATATACTCCGGCCGATAAACTATGAAGGTTGATTATTTCTTCTTTCTCGTTAATAGTAATATTAAGAAGTACTTCTCCTGACATGTTTTTTAAGGCTAGATTTCTCTCCCTTCCTTCAGGGAAAACTAAATGTAACTCATCGGTAGTAGGGTTTGGATAAATAACAATTGCTTCTGAAACATTTTCTCCAAGGCCAACAGGAATTAGTATATAATCAGTTTTTACTTCGGTGCTTGAACCTCCTGTGCCACTTACCTCAAGAGTAACAGTATAGTTGCCCGGTGAAAGATATTCATGTGATGGATCTTTTTCTGAGGATGAGCCACCGTCACCAAAATTCCAAACCCAGCTGTCAACACTACCATTCGACAGGTCGGTAAAGGAAACAAGCAAAGGTGCTTCACCCATTGTGGGAGTTCCTTCAAATTCTGCTATGGGTGCTGGTTCGATAACAGTAATATAGTCAGCCTTCTCAATTGTATTGCTTCCTCCAGGACCGGTGACAGTTAGTGAAACGTTATAAATGCCAGCAGTTAGGTAAGTATATACAGGAAATTGAAATGTTGATGAGCTTCCATCACCAAAGTCCCACTGCCATGTATTAACACTATCTATTGATAAATCGTTAAAACTAACTAGTAGTGGTGCTTCACCGTTTGTAGGAGTTCCTTCAAAATCAGCTGTGGGAGCTGGTTCAATGGCACTTATATATCCAATCTTCTCAATTGTATTGCTTCCTCCGGGGCCTGATACAGTGAGTGAAACGTTATAAGTGCCAGCAACTATGTAAGTATAAACAGGATTTTGGAGAATAGATGTACCTCCATCACCAAAATCCCATGTCCATGCATTGACACTATCAATTGATAAATCAGTAAAACTAACCTCTAAAGGAATATCACCTGATGTTGGAATTCCTTCAAATTCAGCAATTGGTTCAGGGTAGGTTACAGTAATATAATCAGTTTTTGTAGTTATTTGGGTATTTGTACCGTCAGATACTTCGAGAGTAACATCGAAAGATCCTTCAATATTATATTGAATAGGAGGAGGAGTTTGCCCTGTAAAAACTGGAGGAGTTCCCTCTTCAAAAGTCCAGATCCATGATGTGGGTGAACCTGTTGAAATATCTGTGAAAATAACACTCTCTCCTATTTCAATATTTGTATTGTCGGCGGTAAAATCAGCAGTTAATGGGGATGTAGCAGAATAAAGATCTGATTCCCAAAGACCTCTACCATAGGTAGATGCTCTTATTAAACTATTAGTCGGATCAGTATCATAATATATGTCAAGTTCAGTAACAACAACATTTGGTAAATTATTAAAAAACGGAGTCCAGTTATCACTCCCTAGCTTTATATAAACACCAACATCGGTAGCAGCGTAAAGTTCAACTTGTGTTGTATTTTGTTTGTTTTGAATTACACAATTAGTTGGTATTGAAGGTAATCCACTTGATATGTCTGTCCAACTCGAACCTCCATTTGTTGATTCATAAACACAGTAGCTATTATATTCGCCCATTGATACCCAAATTGTATTGGGGTCATCATCCTTAACACTAATGTAGGTAATATTAGATGAGCCTGTTGGGAGTGAATTTGTAATATCCGACCAATTGGTACCACCATCGGTTGTGCCATAAATGGTTCCGGTTGTTGCTGCATAAATATAATTTGAATTTGATGGTGATACAGTCAATGACCTAAGTGTACTACCTCCCCATGAACTTAATTGAGTCCAGTTGTTTCCTTGATTGGTTGATTTCCAAACATCTGAATATCCAACATATAGAGTATTACTGGTATTTGGATCCTGAATATAGGGCGTTACCCATGCTCCATCTCCTGGGATACTAGTTGTTATTTCAGTACTATTATTCCAATGATTTGTTGTCCGAAAGACTCTTCCATAATAGAGAGAACCATATTGAGTCTGTTCATTTGAAAAGTCTATCAAACATTCCATTCCATCACCACCTATTACGTCATTCCATGTTGATGATAGCATAGCTTTTGTGCCATTATCCTGTAACCCGGTTATAACATCGGTATTTGTTGTTTGAGCAACTCCAAGCCGATACATTTGACTTATTACCATTCCATTAGTATGATGCGACCAAGATGAGCCCCCATTTGACGTGCTGTATAATCCACCATCGTTACATTCAAATAAAGTTGATGTTCCATTTTGAAAAGCTAGATTATGTTTGTCGGCATGTACCGTGGTGGCACTACCCCCACATGTGCTCGACCAGTGATTGTTGATATTCCAGGTTGACCCACCATCTATTGATTTCCAGGTATTTACTCCCCCGATGAATATTGTATTTTCATTTGTAGGGTCAGCTGCTATACATAGGTCATACCATCCTTGACCTCCCGAATCTCCTCCACTACATGCCCAACCAAGCAGGTTCATTGTATTATATGTTACAGAAAAATTTGAGCCTGAGTCAGTCGATTTATATATACCAAACAATTCACTATTATTAGCAGCAATCAGTGCGTATACAACCGTTGGGTCATTTGGGGATATTGCCAATTCAGTTCTTTTTCCACTTGTTGCCAGCGATTGAGTCCAGTTTGTTCCACTATTTATACTTTTATAGATATCACCTTGTTTTGTTCCTCCATAGATAATATTTGAAGATCCTGGTTTAAACTCCATGTCGATATAAACATT
>CALDOI010000241.1 GCA_937912115.1 uncultured Bacteroidota bacterium
AAAGCATCATGGATAGCCATAATTGGAAATGCTGCACTTTCCATCCTTAAAATTATTGTAGGGCTTATGGCAGGCAGCTTTGCTGTAATTGCCGATGGTATTGATTCCGCAAGTGATGTACTTACATCATTAATAACCCTATTCACCGCTCACATAATCGGTCGCCCACCTGATCCTAAGTATCCTTATGGTTACAATAAAGCCGATACGGTTGCCACAAAATTACTTGCATTTATAATATTTTTCGCAGGAGCACAATTGGCAATATCCACATCCGAAAGGTTATTTAATCCTATTGAATCCAGGATTCCAGATATGATTGCAATTTATGTAATTGTAATTTCAATCATCGGAAAATTCGGATTAGCTTTCTACCTAAAAAAAACAGGCAAATCCATCGATAGCCAAATGCTAATTGCCAATGCACGTAATATGCAAAATGATGTTGTAATATCTATATCTGTGCTGGCAGGTTTGGTTTTTACTTTTATATTAAAGATGCCTATTATTGATTTAATAACTGCTTTTGCAGTAAGTATTTATATAATGTTTATCGCATTCAGAATATTTATGCAAAGTAATCGTGATTTAATGGATGGCATGGATAATCCTGAAATTTATCAGAAAATAATTACCTGTGCAAAAAAAGTAGATGGTATATCAAACCCCCATCGCATAAGAGTACGAAAGATGGCTCATCAATATCTTGTAGCTCTTGATGTTGAAATAGATGGAACCCTTAGTCTTAATGAAGCACATGCACTTTCGCATACAGTGGAAAACAAAATTAAAGAAGTACTCCCAAATGTATATGATGTGCTTGTTCACGCAGAACCAACAGGTAATATTGAACCCAACGAAGCATACGGAGTTAGTGAGGATAAATTAATTAAGTAATTGTTAATTCCAGTCTTAATAATTATCTCATAATTTCTCCATATATTACAAACTCCTTTGGTTGCCTTTTATATATTTGCATCGTACTTTATTACTGCATAATAAAACAAAGCCATGGTTTATTTTTTTCAGTTTAACCCGACCCAATATTTTCTTGTAGAAACTCAAACAACCGTCAACGAACTTAACCTAAGAAAATTAAGTTGGCTTTTTGGAGATGCCGTTCAATTAAAGGTTTCAAAACTTGAAGGTAAGTATGTTGGGCCCCGTAAAGAAATGATTACTCCCTGGAGTACTAACGCTGTCGAAATTACTCAAAACATGGGTATTTCTGGAATATTTAGAATTGAAGAAATGGTACTTGCCGATTCAGAAACAGCAAAATTCGATCCCATGCTTCAACAGGTATATAATGGCATTGATCAACAAGTATTTCATATTCCAGAATCACCGGAATCGATTATATATATTGATGATATCTCCATATATAATGAAAATGAGGGACTGGCATTGAGCAGTGACGAAGTACAATATCTTGAAGGGATAACAGTAACAATAGGCCGAAAGCTTACAGACTCAGAAATTTACGGATTCGCCCAGATTAATTCAGAGCATTGTCGACATAAAATATTCAATGGCACTTTCATTATCGATGGTAAAGAAATGAAAGATAGTTTGTTCACACTTATCAAGAAAACATCAATTGAAAGTCCCGGCAATCTGGTTTCTGCATATAAAGATAATGTTGCTTTTATAATAGGCCCACGGGTTGAGCAATTTGCTCCTGAAACACAGGATAAACCTGATTATTTTAAGATCAGCGATATCGACACTGTTATTTCACTGAAGGCTGAAACACACAATTTCCCTACAACAGTTGAACCTTTTAATGGTGCTGCTACTGGTACAGGTGGTGAAATACGCGACCGTCTTGCAGGTGGAAAAGGATCCATACCCATGATTGGAACTGCAGTGTATATGACATCGTACCCAAGAAATAGTGAAGATCACGATTGGGAAATGAACATCGAACCACGAAAGTGGCTTTATCAAACTCCTGAGGAGATATTGATAAAGGCTTCAAACGGAGCTTCCGATTTTGGAAATAAATACGGACAACCATTAATAAACGGTAGCCTTCTTACCTTTGAGCATCATGAAAATGATAAAAAATTTGGTTACGACAAAGTAATTATGTTGGCGGGGGGGGTTGGTTTTGCAAAAGCATCAGATGCTCAAAAAGATAAACCCGAAGCAGGTGACGTAATTGTTGTACTTGGTGGCGATAACTACCGAATTGGGATGGGTGGAGGTGCAGTTTCATCTGTAGCAACCGGTGAATTTGGAAATGATATTGAGTTAAATGCAGTTCAACGTGCAAACCCCGAAATGCAAAAGAGGGTTGCTAACGCAATTCGATCAATGACTGAATCGTCAAATAATCCAATAGTTTCAATTCACGATCACGGAGCTGGCGGACATTTGAATAGTCTAAGTGAACTGGTGGAAGATACTGGTGCACGAATTAATATAAATAATCTCCCAGTTGGTGATCCTACACTTTCATTTAAAGAAATACTCGGTAATGAATCGCAGGAACGAATGGGGTTAGTTATCAAAGCAAAGGACTACCCTACTCTCGAGAAAGTATCCAACCGCGAAAGAGCACCAATTTACAAAGTAGGTGTGGTTAGTGATGACATGGAATTTGTTATTACTTCAAATGATGAAAGTTGCCCCGTTGATCTTAAACTCGAATATCTATTTGGTAAACCGCCAAAAACTGTTCTCGAAGATACAACTCAGAAATCGAATTTCTCTGATATTGAATACAACCAAAATGATCTTGAAAAGTATTTGATAAATGTATTAAGACTTGAAGCCGTTGCCTGTAAAGACTGGTTAACCAATAAAGTCGACAGGTCGGTTACCGGTAAAGTGGCAACCCAACAATGTGCCGGACCATTACAATTACCATTAAATAATTTGGGAATTGTGGCTTTGGATTATCAAGGAAAAAGCGGCATTTCAACAGCAATTGGTCATGCATCAATAAGTGCATTAATAAACCCTGAGGCAGGTTCACGGCTTGCCATAGCCGAATCATTAACCAATCTTATCTGGGCACCTGTTACCAATAAATTACAAGGAGTAAGCCTTAGCGCCAACTGGATGTGGCCTGCTAAAAATAATGGTGAAAATGCAAGACTTTATCAAGCTGTAAAGGCAGTAAGCGATTTCGCAATCGAGCTTGGAATTAATATCCCAACTGGAAAGGACTCACTTTCGATGACACAAAAATATCCTGATGGTGATATTGTTTTTTCACCGGGAACGGTAATTATTAGTGCCGTTGGTGAAGTTACAGATATTAAAAAAGCAATTACCCCGGTTATTGCAACCATACCCGGATCGAAGCTTATTTATTTAGATTTATCAGATTCTGCCTATGAATTAGGTGGTAGCAGCTTTGCTCAATCTTTAAATAAAGTCGGTTCAACATGCCCCGATACCGCAAATGCTAAATATTTTTCCTCAGCATTCAATGCTATTCAATCGTTACTGGAAGATGGGAAAATTCTAGCAGGTCACGATATAAGTGCAGGTGGTATGATTACCACATTGCTTGAAATGAATTTCGCCAATTGCGATCATGGGATGAAAATTGACTTATCAGCAATAAATGAAGATAATATTGTTAAATTACTTTTCAGTGAAAACCCTGGAATTATTATACAGATTGATGATGATGCCGTTATTTCAAAACTAAAGGAGCTTGGGATTAATTTCAATATAATTGGTGAAGTAATTGAGGAACGCAAAATTGATCTGTCACATAGATCAAACAAATATGTGTTTGATATAGAGCGACTTCGTAAGTTTTGGTTTCACACCTCCTATAGTATGGATAAAAAACAAAGTGGAGCCGGCCCTGCGCATTGCAGATTTAAAAACTTTGGCAAGCAAGATCTTCATTACAATTTTCATAGTCGGTTTACGGGAAAAGCTATTGATCAGGGAATAGAGATGAGTCGTAGAACACCATCGGGAATTAAAGCAGCTATTATTCGTGAAAAAGGGGTAAACGGGGATAGAGAAATGGCTTATGCGCTACATCTGGCTGGTTTTGATGTTAAGGATGTACATATGACTGATTTGATCACCGGACGTGAAGATTTATCAGATGTTAATATGATTGTTTATGTTGGTGGATTTTCAAATTCGGATGTGCTGGGATCAGCCAAAGGATGGGCAGGTGCATTTTTGTTCAATAAAAAAGCCAAAGAGGCATTGGATAATTTTTATGCCCGTGAAGATACTCTAAGTCTTGGCGTATGTAATGGTTGCCAGTTAATGGTAGAACTAGGACTCATATATCCGGAACATCCCGAAAAGCCAAAGATGCTACGTAATGATTCTGGCAAATTTGAATCGGGGTTCATTAATGTTAATATTCATGAAAATAACTCCGTGATGCTGCATTCATTATCAGGGTCTAGATTGGGTATTTGGGTTGCCCATGGCGAAGGTAAATTTAGCTTCCCATACTTCCACGATAGTTATCATCGGGCAATGACTTATAGTTACGACCTTTATCCCGGTAATCCAAACGGATCAGATTGGGAAACAGCCGCCATATACTCAAACGATGGTCGTCACCTTGCTATGATGCCACACCTGGAACGTGCATTTTTACCGTGGCAATGGCCCTACTATCCCGAAAATCGTAAAGATGATGAAGTAACACCATGGATTGAGGCAATGGTTAATGCCCGTAAGTGGGTTGAGGAAAAAACCAGATAGGAGACCTAATTATTAAATAATCAACCATTTAAAAAGGTGGATTTGGATTGCACTCATAGGGTGCTTTAATTTGCACGTATATTTCAAGATTTATTTGGTTTATATTATAGACTGATTTATGAATGAAATGCATAAGTCCTATTGTTGAAAAAAATTACAACATCTGTAAAATATATTGCCATCTCTTGATTTATGTTTACGAAACATCTGTTTTCCGGACAAAAGCTTGAAATTTTAGCTAGTGTATTTCATTCAAAGTATTATTTTCTATGATATATATCATAACTATAAATGTTATAAATTAACAGTCAAAATTATTTTATTTAAGCCATCCATCCCTCTGTTATATAATTAACTAATAATCTTATTCTTATAATTTTTCTAATTTAGAACCAGTATAAATTTATAATTATACTATTGTTAAATAATGTTAATGTGCTGATATAGCCTATTTTTGTATTTCAGAATTATAATACTTAAATTACTTTTAATAAAATTCTATACAATGAAAAATATTAAGTTTACAATTATAATACTTGGTCTGCTAACCTTTTTACCAGGTAGTATTTTAGCTCAGGATATAAATATCTCAGCGGAGCTTCGTCCAAGATTCGAATTTAGAAATGGTTATAAAACTTTAATTCCTGACGGAAAGGACCCAGCCAGTTTTATATCGCAGCGCACACGTTTAAACGCCTTTTATGGAAATACAATTTTCAAAGCAAAACTCGTTCTTCAGGATGTAAGGGTTTGGGGTGATGTAGCTCAGCTTAACACTAGTGATGTAAACGGTACAGCTATTCATGAAGCATGGGGAGAAGTTATGTTTTCCGAGAAATTCTCAATTAAAGTTGGACGCCAGGAAATTGTATATGATGATCACAGAATTTTTGGTAATGTTGGTTGGGCACAGCAGGCACGTAGCCATGATGCTGCAATTATTAAATATTCCCCATCTGAAAAACAT
>CALDOI010000242.1 GCA_937912115.1 uncultured Bacteroidota bacterium
TTCTGAGCGATAGTGAAGAATCTAATTTTCTATAGATTCTAACGATGGATTCTTCACTGTCGTTCAGAATGACAAGGGACAATAAAAGTACTAAACTAAAATTTTCACCTCAGTTCCAACACCTTCCCCACTACCATCAACCAAATCTTTCACTTCATAAGAAATTGAACGACTGTAAAGCTTATTGTAACCCTCAACAATATTGGCAACAATACCAAGGCCTTTACCAGTTCCAGCAGTTTTCATAACTTTGGATTGCTTTCGTCCAATACCATTATCGGTAATAACAATTTCGATTTTGCTTTTTGACTTACTGATGTATATACTAAGTAACCTATTATTTGGCTTATCCCTCAGTCCATGCTTAACAGCATTTTCTACAAAAGTAAAAATTAGTGAATGTGGTAATTTGATTGCCTTTTGATCAATATTATCTTCGGCTTCAATGATATTTTCCAGATCACCTTCGAATCGCTGTTTTTGAAGTATTAAATAATCCCTCACAAACTCAAGTTCTTCTGATAAACTGGTTTCAACCTGATCGGCATATTTTAATCCGCGGTGAATAAGGGAGGCAAACCTTCCAAAATAATACTGGGCATCATCTTTATTTTCTTTCGAAAACATGTAGCCAATGTTATTTAATGTATTGAGCATAAAGTGGGGCTCGAGCTGATTTTTTGATATTGTTAATTGTTGACGTACCAAGTTCATTTCGGTTTCAAACTTACTCCGAGCCAGTTTATTTTGAACCTTTTGTAATCCCCAAAACATTAGAAAAAGTAAAAAATAAACAATAATGTAAGCAGGGTACTTTAAAAAATAATATTTTGATTTTCGATAGGATATATAATAAACAACATTTTTAGCCTGAAGGACAATTATCGGTGGTAATCCTTTCTCCCTATGATTTAAGGTTATATGGCTTTCCATCACCAAATTAGATTCGGGGAGATCAATTACAGTTGACTCTCTTAATGATGATCTGTATATAACCAGTTTGTCGTGAGTAGATGCTAGTGCATAGAATAATATTTCATTTTCTCCATCGCCATCAGCATCCAATATCCTCATGTTATTAGTATAAATATGCAGGTCACTATAATCGGGATTACTTAGCGGTTTAATGTTAAAAGATGTATCTGAAGAGTATATCCTCCCTTTCGAATCAATCAAATAAAAGTTTTTGTCATCTTCATAAAATGAATTAATTACCTGAAATTTGCCATAATCATTATATGGAATAAGCTTTTCTTTTAACAACTTACCCTTACTGTTATACAAATTAAAAACAAAACCATTTGTGGAGTACGACTCGGTTAGAATATTGTGAATAGTGACAATATAATTAACTCCTTCAATATGAATAAACGATGGCACAACTCCTCCAAATTTTCCTTCAAATTTAATTGGTGGGAAGAGAAAATCCATATTGTTTGATGGATTAATAACCATTAACCATGAACAACTATCAGGATATGGCAGTTTATAATGGATATTATCAACTGCTGATACTTGGCCGGTAATTTCATCAATACCGTCATTATTTATATCCATATAGTTAACTTCCCCCAAGAAACCACTTGCGCTTTTTGGGGAAACTATAAGTGAATCATCCACAATATTATACGCAAATGTATTACGTGGCTGATGTGAAAACCCACTGAAAAAAGTAAACACGAAATCACCATAATCATCAAGGTTAACATCCATCACTCTGGCATCTACCGTAAAGATATCTATCTTGTCATCCTTAAAAAACTCAGATTTGCAAATAAATTTATCAGTAATTTCTAATCCATTCTTAAGTAGTAACTCTTTTGCATTTAGAAACAAAGAGTCCTTAACCCTTGTTATACAATAAACCTCTGCATAGCCATTATTATCATAATCTCCAAAAAAAAGTTTCTGCCATATTAGCCAATTACCACGTAAATTCCATTGGTTAATAATTTTATCATCTCCATAAAAATATGAAATTGCAGGAGTTTCTGCCCCTGCGTTAACTAATGAAAGTACCCTCTCGCTAATACCATCACCGTTTAAATCATGGTAATATACTTGATCATGAGAATTCAAACTTTTACTATTAACAACCTCAGCATTGTATTTCTGAAAATAATTTGGAGTAGCATATAATACAAGAGCAAACGCATACAATGCAAGCGTAAGTGGATGAAAAAACAGATATAGCAGGTTAGATTTTGAAATTTTTGGCATAGGCATACTATAAGTTATTAGAACAATGAAATTACAATCGTAAAACTACAAAATTCAATCATGCTATTTTCAAACCCCATTAATTAATATCTTTACCAGCTAATTGTCATTCTGTAACGAAGAATCTCTATTTAGTAGTTCGAGATTCTTCACTTCGTAAACTACGTTCAGAATGACAAAAATAATATCAAAAACGTTCTGTCATTTCGAGGTAAGTTATACTGATTAAAGATCAGTATTACGATGAGAAATCCCCTGAGGTTGAAACATTCGGGTTTAGTAATCCGTATAGAAGCTTCTGGTTCAGGGGATTTCTCCCTTTGGTCGAAATGACAAGAAATATTAAAAAGAATAAATGTGAATTTCAATAATCCAAATCTAGTTTTTAAAGATGTTCCAACAGGAAAAGTTGGCTGGAGCAGTCCATCTAATATAGCACTGGTAAAATATTGGGGAAAGAAAGATGTGCAAATTCCTACAAACCCATCCATAAGCTTTACTTTAAGTAAATCACAAACGGAAACAACGATTGAATACTCACCCTGCAACAATGATAGGTGTGGTCTTGATTTTTTCTTAGATGGAATACCGAACAGTAAGTTTGCCGAAAAAACCTCTGTGTTTTTCAACAGCATAAAACATATATTCCCTTTTCTCAAACAGCTGGATATCAGAATATATTCTAAAAACACTTTCCCACACTCAGCTGGCATTGCTTCATCAGCATCAGGCATGAGTGCCATTGCCCTTTGCCTTTGCGATATTGAGAATCAGAATTTCGATTCTTTTTCTACAGAAGATGAGTTTTTTCAAAAAGCATCCTACGTAGCCCGACTTGGATCTGGAAGTGCATGCAGATCTCAATACAGCGGACTTGTTATTTGGGGAGAAACCAATGGAGGATCAAATTTATTTGGAACAAAGCTATCACAAAACATTAATCCTGTCTTTGAAAACTACCACGACTCAATATTAATAGTCGACTCAGGTCAGAAAAAAGTTTCAAGCACGATCGGTCATGGATTAATGAATAGCAATCCATTTTCAGCAGCCCGAGTTGATCAGGCTAACTCAAATATTAATAAACTACTACCTGTATTAAAATCGGGAAATCTAACCGAATTTATTGATATAGTAGAGTCAGAAGCCCTAACCTTGCATGCAATGATGATGACTTCTTCTCCATATTTTCTGTTAATGAAACCTCATACAGTTTCAATAATAGATGAAATTTGGAAATACAGAATTGAAACAAAAGTGCCGATTTGTTTTACTTTAGATGCCGGGCCAAACATTCACCTCCTTTATCCCCATGCTTATACAGATGAAGTGCAAAAATTTATAAACTCTGATCTTCTTAAGTTCACAAATAACAATACAGTCATTCATGATAAAGTAGGCTCCGGACCGGCAAAACTGCAATTATGATTCTGGAAAAAGGACAAGCATACAATTCTAAAATACTACTATTTGGTGAGTATAGCCTGATGAAAGGCTCGATGGCACTAAGTATTCCTTTTGATAAATTTAAAGGTCAGCTATTATTCGATCCCAGTTCAAGAAACAAGAAAAGTAATCACTATTCTGTTGTTTATCTGGATGAATATTTGCAATTTCTGGAGCAGAATAATTTCTACAATGAAATTAATATTGAAGATTTTAAAGATGACATATCCAATGGTCTTTATTTTGAATGTAATATTCCCATAAGTTATGGATTAGGGAGCTCGGGAGCTATTGTTGCTTCAATTTATAATGCATACTCAAAAATGGAGGAAACTCATGATCTGGGCATCCTTAAATCACGGTTTGCCCGTATGGAATCATACTATCACGGTAGCAGTTCCGGATTAGATCCCCTTGTGTCTTACATAAACAAGCCTATATTGATTGATGATAATGGCAAAACAAGTATTGCCAGTTTATTAAAAGGAGACCAAAATAAAAATGGAAGCATATTTCTTCTAGACACAAAAACTACTGGAGAAACTCAACCTCTTGTTAATTGGTTTTTGGAAAAATATGGTGACATAAAATTTCGGGATAAAATCCAAAATCAGCTTGTGCCATTAGTTAATGATTGTATTCGCAAATTCTTATCTGGCGACCATGATTCTATGCTCACAGAAATAAAAACGCTTTCTGAATTTACATATGAAAATTTTAAACCCATGATTCCAGATTTTGTTGTAGAAATATGGGAAAGTGGTATAGAAACAAATAATTACAAGCTAAAACTTTGTGGTTCCGGTGGCGGAGGAATGATGTTGGGATTTACTGATGAACTGGACAAAGCATTGTATCAATTACAAGGTTTTGATTTACATGTACTTTAGGTTATTGTTTGTTTTTTGAACCCTATAAGGCACATAAAGTCATATAAGAGGTATTTGAAGTATGACAACAATGATTCGAAAACAATAATTACCTGACAACAACGATAACCCTACAACAATGATAACCTAATAACTTCCCAATTTTTCTATTTTTGCAATAACTAAAGATTTAAGCCATGAACATAAGAGAATGGAAATCCATGCACGATTTTGAAGAAATCAAACTCGAAAAGTGGAACCACATAGCTAAGCTAACCATAAACAGACCCAGATATTACAACGCATTTACCCCTACTACTACTACTGAAATGTCCATCGCAATGGAGATGCTCCGTGAAGACCAGGATATCTATACAATACTAATAACTGGCGAAGGTGATAAAGCTTTTTGTAGTGGTGGCGATCAAAATGTGAAAGGGAAAGGCGGCTACATTGGAAAAGACGGTATTCCCAGATTAAATGTACTCGACGTTCAACGCAAAATTCGTTCAATGCCTAAGCCAGTGATTGCAATGGTTAATGGATTTGCAATTGGCGGTGGTCATGTTCTTCATGTTGTGTGCGACATGACAATTGCCAGCGAAAACGCAATATTCGGGCAAACAGGCCCAAAGGTTGGGAGTTTCGATGCAGGGTTGGGATCATCATATCTTGCATCAATAGTAGGACAGAAAAAAGCCAGGGAAATCTGGTTCCTAAATAAACAATACTCAGCAGCCGAGGCTCTCGAAATGGGAATGGTAAATAAGGTTGTGCCCTTAGCTAAATTGGAAGACGAAGCTGTTGACTGGTGCTTAACAATGCACAAACGAAGCCCAATGGCTCTGCGCATGATAAAACTTGGTATGAATGCCGAACTCGACGGTCAGATTGGCCTACAGGAATTCGCAGGTAATGCAACACTCCTATATTATCTTACAGATGAAGCACAGGAAGGTAAACATGCATTCCTCGAAAAACGCGATCCTGATTTTCATAAGTATCCGAAGTTTCCATAAATCTTATTCCAGAAACAATATTTATTAGCATAAAACTATTAATATGAAAACCATAGATATTAACAACAAAATTTCAATTGAAGAATTGAAGGAAATGTCGGAAAACAGATTTGGCGACTTAGTGAAAGCAGTAGTTGACATTGAAAAAGAAATAATGGTTGTTGATGCAGAGCTACATGCAGATCAGGAAAAAGCACTTTTAGAAATCGGTTCACAGCAACAAAATATTTGGGGTATAAATTTATATCCTGATGATATTGATGAGGACTTCATTGAATTTGATTCTATGATAAACCTTCGCCCTTCTTGGGGAAATCGGAGTCGAGGTGTCGATAATGAAGAAATCCAAAAGAAAATAAAGATTATAGTTGATAGTTTAGTATTTGTCTAAAAATGCATGAAATGAAACCAAATTTTTATCACAAAGAATTGGCTCAAGGTGGTTGGCATAACTTAAGCTTTTTTGAACAAATGGCTAATGTTGGAAGCGAAGTTGAAAGAGCAATTAAATGGAAGAACAAAAACAAACCTGAACGTAGTCAATTAGCTTTTTTTAGAGCTCTTGAACTAATGGATTTTACAATTTCTGATAAAAATAATATAAACCGCCTGGGTGAATTATGTAGAACAAGAGAGGTTCTTGTTGATTACTTCTTTGCTGATAATCAATATAAATCAACTGATGTATTATGGCAAAAATACTTTAGAGCTTTTAATTGGGCAGCAAATCTAGCATCCACATAAATACCATATGACCAAACTAAACTCATGGATAAAGGCTTTTAGGCTAAGAACTCTACCACTAGCTATTTCAAGTATACTTATGGGAAGCTTTCTAGCTATTCATTCTGGCAGATATAGTTGGATTGTTATCATTTTGGCGATAGCTACAACGCTGTTCCTTCAAGTATTATCAAACCTTGCAAATGATTATGGCGATGGCATGAGAGGAACCGACAATGATGAACGCCTCGGGCCAATGCGCACAATTCAAAGTGGACAAATTACCCCGAAAGAAATGAGATTTGGGATAATAGTGTTTGTTGTACTATCACTAATTAGTGGCATCTGGCTGATTGTTAAATCACTTGGAGCAAACTGGAATATAAGTCTATTTTTCTTTATCCTCGGAATAATTGCAATTGCTGCAGCCATAAAATATACTGTTGGCAAAAACGCCTACGGATATTCGGGCATGGGTGATCTTTTTGTGTTCCTATTTTTCGGCCTTCTGGCCGTTGTAGGAACCTATTACTTGGTTTCACATAACCTTTCATGGCAAATATTACTCCCTGCTTCAACAATGGGTTTATTTAGCACTGGAGTCCTCAATCTCAACAATATGCGTGATATGAAAAATGATGCCCGTTCAGGAAAAAACACACTCGCATTATCCCTTGGATATCAAAAATCTAAAACATATCATTATATAATTATCATCTTGGGGATGATATTTACATTGATTTTTACTGTTCTTAATTATGTAAGTCCATGGCAATTTATTTTCATTATTACATTTCCTGCTTTTATTAAGGATTTAATTATAATCAGTGGCATTTCCGATAAATCCAAGTTAGATCCTTTTCTTAAAAAACTTGCCTTTTCAACTTTGATATTTACACTACTATTTGGAATGGGGCTACTTCTAAGCTAACCAAAATAAAATTTCACCTTCTTATTTTTATTCTTTCTACATCACCACTTTACATCATCACCATTCAATTACTTTACTATTTTTGCACGCGCTAATGACACGGAAAAGAATAATACAAAAAGCACTATTAAATTTGCATAAACTGCCTAAAAACCAGCTTATGGTAATATTGAGTATTGTAATTGGTTTCGTGGGTGGACTAATTGCGGTAATCATGAAAAACATTGTTTTCTATATCCGTGAACTTCTCACCAGCGACTTTTCTGTTTCCTATTCAAACTATCTTTATGTAGTTTATCCTGCAATTGGGATTTTAGCAACTGTAATTTTTGTCAAATTCATACTCCGAAAGCCGGTTAGAGACGGTATTCCCAATGTTCTTTACGCCATATCTAAAGAACGAGCAATTATTAAAAAGCATAATACTTTTTCCTCTATTATTTCCAGCGCACTTACCGTAGGATTTGGGGGATCGGTTGGACTTGAGGGACCTACTGTGGTAACCGGAGCTGCATGGGGCTCAATGATTGGAAAGGCTCTTCGGTTAAACTATAAACAATTAGTAGCAATATTGGGATTTGCTGCGGCGGCGGCCATGTCGGCAATTTTTAAGGCTCCCATAGCAGCTATTGTTTTTGCATTGGAGGTTATCCTATTTGATATGACAATGACAGCTTTAGTGCCGTTATTAATTGCATCAATTACAGCTGCACTTACATCATATATTTTTCTTGGTCAGGATATTCTATACCCATTTGTAATTGACCATAAGTTTGAATTAAATCAAACAATTTTCTATATAGGTCTTGGATTGTTTACATCCCTTATCTCAGTATATTTTATAAAAATGTACGTTTTATCGGGAAAGGTATTTGATCGTATCAATAACAGCTTTGTTAAATTCTTAATTGGAGCAGGATCATTAGGAGGTTTGATATTTTTATTACCAGCACTTTATGGTGAAGGATACGAAGCAATTAATGAAGGCCTATCAGGGCAACTTGAGTTTATTTTCGACAATAGTATTTTCTATAAATATAGCGAAAGCATCCCTATTGGATTACTTCTATTGTTTGCGATATTAATGTTTAAAGTTATTGCAACATCACTTACTTTTAGAGCAGGGGGTGTTGGTGGTATTTTTGCCCCTACCCTATTTATCGGAACAATGGCCGGCTTGTTTTTCGCAAGTGTAATTAATTATCTTGGTATTGCACAATTGCCCGTTGCTAATTTTGCCTTGGTGGGAATGGCCGGAATGTTGGCAGGCGTTGTTCATGCGCCACTTACTGCGATTTTCCTGATTGCCGAAATTACGGGAGGATATGATATGTTTCTACCCATTATGTTAGTTGCAACTATATCATATTCAATGGCAAAACTAATTGTACCCAAATCAATTTATACAATTCAGCTTAAAAATCGTGGTGAAGTTATTACTCACCACAAAGACAGAGCTTTACTATCGATGATGGATATTAATACGTTGATCGAACATGATTTCAGTACAATTGACCATGAAGCATCTTTGGGTGACCTTGTAAAGGTTATTACACATTCAACACGTAATGTTTACCCTGTTATTGATAGTGAAGATAATTTTTATGGAATTATATTTCTTGATCAAATCAGAGATATTATGTTCAAACCAGAGATGTATGAAGAAACGGCTGTACACAGTCTCATGTTTATGCCCTCTAATATTGTCCATTTTGATGATGATATGGAAACCATCGCAGGAAAATTCCAACATTCGGGCAAATACAACCTGGTTGTTTTAAAGGATGGTAAATATGAAGGGTTTGTTTCACGGGCAAATGTATTTTCGCATTATCGCGAAATACTAAAAGATATGTCGGAAGATTGACACTAATAGACACCACAGTATATTAACACTAACCATCTGAATATCTTAAACTTCTGTTTTAAAACAATAATAATTAAGTGTTGCAACTAATCTTAAAAAACATAAATTTGCATTTTCATTTAAATCTCCTCTCAGGTTGAGTACATTCTTCAAAAAGCTAGATTTTACAAAATATACCATAAGCCCTGTAAGGCTAAAAAGACTGGTATTGGTATTAAGTTTAGTGGTTGGCTTAGTCAGTGGATTAGCTGCAGTAGTGCTAAAAAACACAGTGTTTTTTACCCATGATTTAATAACTCATGGTTTTATTTTTGATGACTCAAACTATCTCTATCTGGCTTTTCCCTTCATAGGTATTGTCCTAACTGTAATTTTTGCAAAGTACATTATTCGTGACGACATTGGCCACGGTATAAGCAGAATATTGTACGCTATATCTCGAAAACAAGGCAGAATAGAATCACATAATATGTACTCATCCATGATTGGAAGTACACTCACCGTGGGTTTTGGAGGATCGGTTGGTCTCGAGGCACCCATTGTTCTAACAGGTAGTTCCATTGGATCATATCTTGGCAGACTATTTAGGCTTAATCAAAAAACTGTAATGGTATTAA
Source organism: uncultured Bacteroidota bacterium (assembly GCA_937912115.1). GTDB lineage: Bacteria > Bacteroidota > Bacteroidia > Bacteroidales > F082. Next base: position 9,693 of record CALDOI010000242.1, read on the forward strand.
TTGGTGCCGGAGCTACAGGGGCAATAGCGGGTATCTTTAACGCCCCTGTTGCCGCTGTAATTTTCTCACTTGAGGTATTAATGATAGATCTAACTATGGGTGCATTAATCCCCTTACTCATAGCAGCAGCTGCAGGAGCTTCAGTTTCTTATCTATTGATGGGTAGCGGAGTATTATTTTCCTTCGACCTTGTTGATGGATTCTATATAAAACACCTTCCCTACTATATTGGTCTTGGTTTGTTCACCGGATTTGCTTCACTATATTTTACCAGAGCAACCTTATTTATCGAAAGTCTGTTTCATAAAATCAAAATTAAAACCGCAAGAGTAGTTATTGGTGGTGCTTCATTAGGATTATTAATATTTTTACTTCCTTCACTTTACGGGGAAGGATATGAATTTCTAGAGCTGCTCATCAACAATAAAGTAGACGGGCTGGTTAACGAGGACATTATTAGTGCTTCTTCAAATACTGTTCAAATTATAATATTTTTAGGATTAATTGTACTCTTCAAGGTTGTAGCAATGGCTGTAACTAATGGTAGCGGTGGAGTTGGTGGTATTTTTGCACCTTCATTATTTGTGGGTGGAGTACTTGGGCTGCTTTATGCAAGATTCATTAACTTGTTTGCAACATCCGGTATTCCTGAGAAGAACATGGCTCTGGTTGGTATGGCAGGAGTAATGGCCGGAGTAATGCATGCACCACTCACTGGTATCTTTCTAATAGCAGAAATAACTGGAGGCTACGAGCTCTTTACCCCATTAATCATAACAGCCACTATTTCCTATTTAACAATAATGTACTTTGAACCTCATTCAATATACACAAAAAAATTAGCAGCAAGGGGTGAGCTATTTACACATCATAAGGATAAATCGGTACTACAAATGATGAATGTAGTTAGTCATTTAGAAACCAATTTTAAAACTATCGATAAAGAAAGTAATTTGGGTGAACTAGTAAAGGTAATTGCAAATTCAGAAAGAAATATCATTCCGGTGATTGATGATGAAAATAACTTCTACGGATTAGTATTTGTTAATGATATCCGAAATATTATTTTCAATCAGGAACTTTACAATAAAATTCAGGTTGCTGATATAATGTATATGCCCGACCCCATCGTTAACATAAATGAATCAATGGAAGATGTTGCCCATAAATTTCAGGAAACCAGTAACTATAATTTACCTGTGATCAGTGATGGAAAATATTTAGGATTTGTATCGCGTGCTCGAATTTTTTCGACTTATCAAAAATTACTTAGGGAATTTTCGGAAGAATAGTTAGTGTATATCACCACCTGGCCTTTTAACCCCGCATATCCACATGGATAAAATAAGGATGAACTGAATTATTCATACAAACAAAAAACCATCCCTCAAATGAAGGATGGTTTATCATAAATTATTTTTAGATGTTTACTACATCATGCCTGGCATTCCACCACCCATAGGAGGCATTTGTGGCATTCCACCTGCATTTTCATCTTTATGCTCTGAAAGAACACATTCGGTAGTTAACAACATGCTCGAAATAGAGGCTGCATTTTCTAATGCTACACGAGTTACTTTTGTTGGGTCAACAACACCTGCTTTAATAAGATTTTCATAAACCTCAGTTCTGGCATTAAAACCGTAATCACCTTTACCTTCTTTAACTTTGTTAGCAACAACTGAACCTTCAAGTCCTGCATTCTCAACAATTTGACGAAGTGGTTCTTCCACAGCTCTTTTAACAATGGCTATTCCTGTATTTTCATCTTCATTATCACCTTTAAGCTTATCAAGGGCAGGAATTGTGCGAATAAACGCAACTCCTCCACCAGGTACAATACCTTCTTCAATAGCGGCACGGGTTGCATTTAAAGCGTCATCAAAACGATCTTTCTTTTCTTTCATCTCAACTTCACTTGCTGCACCAACATATATTACTGCTACACCACCGGCCAATTTAGCTAAACGTTCCTGAAGTTTCTCTTTATCATAATCGGAAGTTGTAGTTTCTATTTGAGCTCTTATTTGTTTAACACGAGATTCAATATTAGATTTCTCACCTTTTCCACTTACAATGGTTGTGTTTTCTTTGTTGATAGTAACTTTTTCAGCTTCACCAAGCATTTCAAGAGTTGCATCTTCAAGTTTATACCCTTTTTCCTCAGAAATAACTGTACCACCTGTTAGTATTGCAATGTCTTCCATCATTTCTTTCCTTCTGTCGCCAAAACCAGGAGATTTAACTGCAACAACTTTTAAAGAACCACGCAAACGGTTAACAACCAATGTTGCCAATGCTTCACTCTCAACATCTTCAGCAATAATTACAAGAGCTCTACCAGTTTGAGCAGCCTTTTCAAGAATTGGAAGCATATCTTTCATAACCGATACTTTCTTATCATAAATAAGAATGAACGGACTTTCGTATACTGTTTCCATTTTCTCGGTGTCAGTTACAAAGTATGGTGAGATATACCCACGGTCGAATTGCATACCTTCAACAACATCAACGTAAGTATCAATACCTTTTGCTTCTTCAATTGTAATAACACCTTCTTTTTTTACCTTTAGCATTGCTTCAGCAATAAGCTTACCAATAGTTGGGTCATTATTAGCTGAAATAGAAGCAATTTGTTCAATTTTTTCATTGCTATCGCCAACCATCTCGGTTTGTGCTTTCAAAGATTCAATTACGGCTGCTACAGCTTTGTCGATACCTCTTTTCAAATCCATTGGATTAGCACCGGCAGTAACATTTTTCAAGCCTGTTGCATAAATACTTTGGGCAAGAATAGTAGCAGTTGTAGTACCATCACCTGCAATATCATTGGTTTTTGATGCCACTTCTTTTACCATTTGGGCACCCATATTCTCAACAGGATCTTTTAGCTCTATTTCCTTTGCTACTGTTACACCATCTTTTGTTACCTGTGGTGCACCATAGGATTTTTCGATAAGAACATTTCTGCCTTTTGGTCCCAAGGTAACTTTAACTGCATTAGCTAATGCATCAACGCCATTTTTAATTCCATTTCTGGCTTCGTTACTAAAAATTATATCTTTTGCCATTTTTTTAATTTTATATTAGTTTCTTTTTCTTTAATTAAATTATCGCAAGAATATCTGTCTCGCTCATTATAAGATATTTGTTGCCACCTATCTCCATTTCAGTTCCGGCATATTTACCATATAATATAGTATCACCTACTTTAACAGTCATAATGGTATCCTTGTCGCCATCCGAAACTGCAACAACAGTTCCCTGATTTGGTTTTTCTTTCGCGGTGTCAGGAATAATTATTCCCGATGCGGTTTTTTCCTCTGCTACTGCAGGTTCTACAACTACTCTGTCGCCAAGTGGCCTGATGTTTAATTTTGTCATGTGATTTATTATTTTTTAACTTGAACTTCTACATGTCATAATCTATGCCAAACTATCGGGCAAAAAAAAATGTCAGAATGAAAGGCCTGTTTATATCCAGGTCTGACATTCTGACATTTTATTACTTCTAGTGTTCTACTACTCGTTCTCCACTTCCTCTTGTGGTGGTGGAGCTTGAAAATCTATCGGTGCAGCATTGTTAATATCTTCAACTTTATCAATAATTTCTGATTGTTCGGCACCAACAACTTCATAATTTCTCGGAATTATCATAGTTGCAGTTAAGCTTAGAAACAATAAGGCAATTGCTAACCCCCATGATGCTTTTTCTAAAAAATCGGCAGTTTGCCTAACGCCCATGAATTGAGAGCCGGCTCCGCTAAGGTTTGTGGCAAGACCACCACCTTTTGGGTTTTGCACCAATACGATTAATCCTAAGAGTACACTTACCGCTAATATGAGTATCGAAATAAAAATATACATTGTTCTATTATTTAAGATTCAAGTTCTTTTTCAGCCTTCTTAATAAGGGCTGCAAAGTAACTACTTTTTTCCGGAAATTTCAAACTTAATTTCTGATAAATTTTAATTGCTTTCTGCAGGTGTCCCTGATCGTAAAAAATATTAGCAAGTGTCTCGCTGACAATATTTTCATGATCAACAATACTTTCTCTTGCTTTTATTACAGGATCGTAAAAAGCTGCCTTCGGTCGACTTATAGATGGTTCATTCTTAATAAAATCGTCTATTATTTCATTTTTAGGCTTTGCAGGCTTAGATGGTTCTGCATTTTTTGTTCTTGCATTTTTCCTGATTTCATTTTCAGCCTCTAGCTCACTTATGTGTCGATCAATTATATTTTTGACTTCGGCTATTGATGCGGCTTCCTGTTCTGCATTTTCTTCGGATACTACTACAGATGGTTCTTTTTTGGATAATTCATCTACTACTTCCTTGGGTGGGGTTTCTTTTTTTGGAGGTGCCATTTCAATTTCTTCATCCGGAAGAACCACTTTAACATCCTCAGAGTTTAATCTGTCGATATGCTTTTTTAATAGTCCACGATTACTGACATATACAGCTGTTGTTTTTAATTCCGAATCGTATCTTATATTCTTTTCTTTAAAAAGATTAAGAGTAAGCAAAATTCGAGCTGTTTGGCAATAGGGAAATTCAGCTATTAGCCCAACAAGATCGGTAACTGATTGTGCATTTAGATTTTCAGGTTTCTGTAAAAAACCAATAAATTCATCTTTATTCATATGCTTCTTACCAATTAATTACTGCCTTATCAAAAACATCCTGAGCCAAATTAGTACACAATTCATCAATTAATTGCTCCTTAATGGAATTTAGATCATCAGTTGAAGCGTAATCATAAAACTGAGTAAACTTGGTTTCAAAATCTTTATCAGGCTCATATTTATTTGTAAACCTAGCGTTAATAACTATTGTAAGCCTGTTCTGAGCTGCAGTTTGATCAGATTGTATAGCAACAGGTGTAATTTTGTAATCTGTAATTTCTCCTTCAATCGCCAAATCGCCGTTTCGGTCAACCATTTCAAGATTTGTTTGACCGGTGAACTGATCTCGAAGTATATTAGTAAAAATAGAGCTAAGAGTAGGCTCAATCAACATTGCCCTGTTAGGAAAATATTGAACAGAAACAGTCTTTGCTTCAGCTGGAATTGATGCTCCTGTAAATGAATATACACCACATGAAGAAAATGCAATAACTACCAGAGCAAAAAATATAATACATAATAAAAACCTATATTGACTCCTCATATTCATTTCTTCGCTTAATAATCTCTATTTAATGTGATACTCCTTTATTTTACGATATAACGTTCTTTCTGATATCCCCAGTTCATTTGAGGCATTCTTACGTTTTCCATGATGCTTTTCTAAAGCCAATTTAATCATCTCACGTTCCTTATCCTGTAACGATAACGACTCTTCAATTACCTCCGAATGATCATAGTCTTCAACGTCCAGGTCGTCCTGCAAATCTGGGTCATCTTTGGGAGATGATATTTTAACCGAATGACTTGTGTGCGGTTTTGGAATAATTAAATCCCTGCCAAAATCTTTTACTAATAAGGCTTTGGTTTGCTCCATATCGTCATGATCATCACTCTTTTCAAGAATGTCAAGTACAATCTTTTTAAGCTCAGTCATATCCTTCTTCATATCAAAGAGCACTTTATAGAGCAATTCTCTTTCCGAAAAACCATCCTCTTTCTTTTTATATAATACAGGTAAATCAGATGTTCTACCAGATGGTAAATACTCCTTCAAAGTTGGCGCATCGAGTAATTTATTTTTTTCGATTATCGATATCTGTTCAGTAATATTTTTTAGTTGACGGATATTTCCAGGCCAGTAAAAATTCTTCAGTACTATAACTGCATCTTCAGTTAATTTCAATGGTGGCATTCTATATTTTTCGGCGAAGTCGGTTGTAAACTTCCTAAATATCAAATGTATATCATCCTTTCTATCGCGCAATGGGGGCACAAGTATCGGAATGGTATTAAGCCGGTAATATAAATCCTGACGGAACTTTCCTTCCTCAATCGATTTAGGAAGATTAACATTGCTGGCCGCCACAACGCGAACATTTGTTTTTATCACTTTTGATGAGCCCACTTTTAGAAATTCACCAGTTTCAAGTACCCTAAGTAATCTAACCTGTGTTGACAGCGGAAGTTCGGCCACTTCATCTAAAAATATTGTGCCACCATCCGCAACCTCAAAATATCCCTTACGAGCTTCATGAGCTCCTGTAAATGAGCCTTTTTCATGCCCAAATAACTCAGAATCAATTGTTCCCTCAGGAATAGCACCACAATTTACGGCAATATAATGACCATGTTTTCTAGAACCAGATTGATGTATTATTTGGGGGAAAACCTCCTTGCCAGTTCCACTTTCACCAGTAATAAGTACAGTTAAATCGGTTGGAGCTACTTGTATGGCAACATCAATAGCTCTATTTAGTAATGGCGAATTACCTATAATCCCAAATCTTTGTTTTATTGATTGTAAATCCATCTATTGGTTAGAAAATATAAAGTATAAAATTAGTCAATTTATTGCAATCAGCAGAATTAACGTAACTGAGCACTAAATTGTTGCTCATATACAGTTAGTATTCTTTTCATTGTTTTATCTATAATCTTGTCAGTTAGGGTACTGCTTTCATCTTGAAGAATAAATGACAAAGCATATGATTTTTTACCTTCACTTATATTTGATCCTTCGTAAATATCAAAAAGATCAACATTCTTCAATAGTTTGCGCTCAATTTTCATTGCAGCATCCCTAAGTTCGTTAAACCGGATATGCTTATCCAACACAAGCGATAAATCACGTTTTACAGCAGGGAATTTTGACACCGGTTTATAAGCTACATCTCTAAATTTTGAATATCTGATCAGTTTTGTCCAGTTAATATCAGCACAAATAACTTCCTGACGAATATCAAATTGATTTAATAATTTCTTGCTAACAATTGAAACATCAGCAAGTATGTTTTCATTCAGAATATATTGTAACGAATAATTAAATGAATCTGACTGCGTATCTACGAGAGATAGTTTTTCCAGGATTCCCATCTTTGTGAAGACACTGTTTACAATACCAGTAATATTGTATATATCAACTTTTTTATCAGAATTACCCCATGAACTACCAGAAGCTTTTCCAGTTGCCAGTATCATCAAATGCTTCTCTTCGATATAATTTTTAATACCGTCTGATTTCTCAAACTTATGGTTTAGACTATAAGTTTTCCCAAACTCAAAAATTCCTAAATTAGGTAACTTACGGTTTATGTTATAGGCTACGGTTTCAAGTCCGCCAAAAAGCAATGATTGACGAAGGACACTTAAATCTTTGCTAAGTGGGTTTAACAGGTTTACGTTATTATTGGTAGTAAAATCATTACTGGCCTCAACAAACTCCGCCTTGGTTAATGAATTATTCATAATCTCTGACAATCCCTGTCCAACCAAATAATCGGCAATTGAATTATGAATCTTTTCCAAATCAGGTATAGGTCGCGAGCTGATTGATGAATTTAGTTTTCCGGTAATTTCAATATTGTTATATCCATAAATGCGGAGTATTTCTTCAACAATATCTGCCTCACGGGTTACATCAACTTTAAAAGTAGGCACAAGTAACTTCATCGAATCCTCGTTAAATTCAACAACTTCTACCTCCAAATCAGTTAATATGCTCTTTATCGTTTCTTTGTCAATTCTACTACCTATTAATCTGTCGACATTACTAAGAACTATGTCAACATTCCAGGGAACAATATGCTTTGGATAAATATCCTTTATATTGGAAGAAATGGATCCTCCTGCAAGTTCTTTGATTAGTGAAGCCGCTCTTTTTAATGCATATACAGTAATATTTGGATCAGCGCCTCTCTCAAATCTGAATGAAGCATCGGTTTGAAGACCATGTCTTTTGGATGTTTTACGAATATGCTTAGAATCGAAATATGCACTTTCCAAAAATATATTTACAGTATCGTTATTGACTCCTGATTTTGTACCACCAAAAACTCCTGCAATACACATCCCTCCTTCTTGGTTGCATATCATAAGGTCGTTGTGATCAAGCTTTCTTTCAATTTCATCTAAAGTGATAAAAGGAGTATCCTTTGCCATTTTTCGAACGATAACTTTCCCTCCTACAATCTCATCAGCATCAAATGCGTGCAATGGCTGGCCTGTTTCGTGCAATACATAATTAGTAATATCTACAATATTATTTATTGGCCTAACCCCGATGGAATTCAATTTTAATTTCATCCAATCAGGTGACTCACCAACTTTTATTCCACTTATACTAACACCCGAATATCGTGGGCATGCCTCAATATCTTCAACAATTACATCGATATCAAGATTATTATTATCCACTTTAAAATTATCCACCGATGGAAGACTTAGTGAATAACTACGAGTATTATACAGTTGATTTAATCCGGCAACCAAATCACGTGCTGTCCCAATGTGTGATGTGGCATCACTACGGTTGGGAGTTAATCCTATTTCATATACTATATCATCCTCTATTTGAAAATATTCAGAGGCTTTCATTCCAACTTCAACATTGGCAGGAAGAACTATTATACCTTCATGTGATGTTCCTAACCCGAGCTCATCTTCAGCACAAATCATACCTTCAGACACTTGGCCTCTTATCTTTGCTTTCTTAATTATAAACGAATCATCTGCTTTGTACAGAGTAGTTCCCACTGTAGCAACAACAACTTTTTGCCCCATAGCTACATTGGGCGCACCACAAACTATGGGAAGAAGTTCATTATTACCAATATTAACGGTTGTAACACTCAGTTTATCAGCATTTGAATGTTGCTCACAAGTTACAACCTCACCAATTACTAATCCTTCTAATCCTCCCTTAACCGACTGGAATTTCTCCATTCCTTCAACTTCAAGACCAATATCAGTTAATATTGTGGATAATTTTCCAGGCTCAATATTTATATCAATATACTGCTTAAGCCAGTTATACGAAATCTTCATTCTTATGCATTTTTGTAATAACCTGCAAAAGTAATGATAATTGCGAAAGGCAAGGGTAGGTAGGGTGCTGAAAATTGTATTGCAGACAAACTAAACCAAATAAGGCTCAGACGTGGTTGCCTAAATAGAAAGCAATATACTAGCAATTTGAATGCTGAGAATGAATATTACGAAATTCTTCCCCAATTTTGTTTTCCTTTTTTGATTTGTTCTAATTGTTTTTTAAGGAGCATATTTTGTGGTGAGGAAAGAGTTGGGTCATTTTGCAAGATTTCTTCTCCAAGATTTCTGGTTTTTGTTATTAAATTGGTATCATGAACTAAACTGGCAATTTTAAGATCCAGCACACCCGACTGTTGTGTTCCCTGTAAATCTCCCGGACCTCGAAGCTGTAAATCGGCCTCTGCAATTTTAAAACCATCTGTGGTATCAACCATTATTTCAAGACGTTTGCGGCCTTCGTTTGAGAGCTTATAGCCTGACATAAGTATACAGTAAGATTGATCGGCTCCACGGCCTACCCTACCCCTAAGTTGATGAAGCTGTGAAAGGCCGAAACGCTCCGAATTCTCAATTATCATTACTGAGGCATTTGGTACATCAACACCTACTTCAATAACTGTTGTGGAAACCATTATATCCGTTTTACCCTCTACAAATCGTTGCATTTCAAAATCTTTATCTTCAGGTTTCATACGGCCATGTAACACGCTTACCTGATATTCCGGCATTGGGAAATCGTGAAGCATATTCGCATATCCATCCATTAGGTTTTTAAGATCAACTTTTTCAGATTCTCGAATTAATGGGTAAACTACATATATCTGCCTCCCCAGTTTTATTTGCTCTCGCATAAATCCAAGTACACGCAATCTGCTTTTTTCAAATAAATGGGATGTACTTACGGGTTTTCTACCGGGAGGTAGTTCATCAATAACTGATATATCAAGATTCCCGTAAACTGTCATAGCTAAAGTTCGTGGAATTGGTGTTGCTGTCATTACCAGCACATGGGGCGGTACTTTATTTTTTCTCCATAATTTTGCTCGCTGAGCCACACCAAATCTATGCTGTTCATCAATAACCACAAAACCAAGATTATTGAACTTTACTGTATCTTCAATTACAGCATGAGTTCCAATTAATAAATGCAAACTACCATCAATAAGGCTCTGATGAATAACTGTTCGTTTCTTTTTTTTGGTTGAACCTGTAAGTAATTCAACCCGAATATCCATACCTTGAAGCATGCTATTAATACTATTAAAGTGTTGTGTAGCTAATATTTCGGTTGGAGCCATTATACATGACTGAAATCCATTATCCATTGCTAACAACATGCACATTAAGGCAACCAGGGTTTTTCCGCTACCTACATCGCCCTGCAGAAGTCTATTCATTTGATAACCACTGCGCATATCAGCCCTAATTTCTTTAATTACGCGTTTTTGTGCGTCGGTTAAAGTGAATGGCAAATGCTTTTCATAAAAATCATTAAAAGTACTGCCTACAACTTCAAAGGTTTGCCCAATAATTTTACGATTCAATGAGTTTTTTTGCCCAAGTATCTGTAATTGAATCAACAATAATTCTTCAAACTTAAGCCGTTCGCTTGCCTTTGTTATTATGGTTGAATTTGAAGGAAAATGTATATTTATGAGGGATTGCTCTCTATCAAGTAGTTTATATTTCGCCAAGATATATTCTGGAAGGGTTTCATATAATCTGTTAGTACATTGGCTTAGTAATTCCTTTATTAGTTTGCTTATACCCCTGGCTCCAAGTCCCGAATTCTTTAATTTCTCGGTAGAGCTGTATATCCCCTCGAGCCGTTGCCCGCTAAGCTTAAATGATTCAACATCATAATCCTCAATTTCGGGATGCACAAAATTAAATTGGTTTTTAAATACTGAGGGTTTACCGAAGATAATATATTTCCGTCCTGGTACGAACCGATTCAAGACCCACTGTAGACCTCTAAACCAGATAAGCCCAATACTTCCAGAATCATCTGTAAACGTAGCTGTTATATATCGTGTTCGTTTATCTCCTACTTTTTCAAGACCAGAAACCTTACCTACGAGTTGAAAATAGGTATTATCAGAAACTACATCAGTTACTTTGTATATCCTGCTTTTATCAACATATCTGAAAGGGAAATAATTTAATAGGTCATCAAAAATAACTATACCCAATTCCTTTTTTAGGATTTCAGCCTTTTTAGGACCAACTCCCTTAAGATAAGTTATATTGCTTTCAAGAAAACTCTGCATATTATTAAACTACCTCACAAAGTTAATCTGATTTAGAAAACTGCAATCTAATGGAAATAAAAAAACCTCCCATTTCTGAGAGGTTCTATATTTGATATAATAGTTATTAATACTGCCACAAATCTTCTTCAAACATAAACATTTCTGTTTTTACTCTTTCTGATTCAAGCAATGCATCAACACCGGTTGCATAGGCATTAATTCGCCTATCGTATACATTTTGTTCCTTATAAATATAGCTATCGAACAATCGCTTCCAGAACAATTCGTCGTAAGTGAGTCGTGCTGCTGAGTTAAACTCATTAAAAACAAGTGCTTGAGCAAATACATCTCGAGCTTCTGCATAGGAAATCCAAAACAGAGGCGACGGTTGTTCCTGTCCATCACGTTCAACCATAAGAATAGGACACAAAGCAATTATGCGTACCATCATTTGGCTACGTTGTTTATCAAAATACCAATCTTCCTTAATACGTAATCTCATCACTTTTGTTGGATCAAATTCAGTAATAATCAAAGTATCGTATTCTTCGTAAGGTGGATAAGGACGACGACCTACAGTAGGTAGAGTATCTGTTTGTCGGCCAACTATTTCATTAAAAGTTATTGGCACCAGTAACTCATCAGTATTACTAATATCATAGGCTGTCATTTGGCCACCCTCTTTTAAAGCATCAAGCACAATCATTATAAACGACTTCCAGTTAGCCTGAGAATCGATTGGGTAATAAAACTTTTGGTTGAACTTTTGCTTAAAATCTATCTCACGCCAAATCCTCTTCGACCACATTACGTCGGCCTTACGAATTGGAGGATATGGAATAGGCTTTTTATTTACACTCCAGCTCTCTTCAGGAAACAATCCATCAACTGGTGCCTCATTTATTATTTGAGATACTGCACTTAATGAAAGCAGCATTGAAAATGTAATTAAGCCGACTAACAATTTTTTCATCCTACAATATTTTTAATGTTACTTAAGTTCCAAGTTAATTGGGTTTAGCCTTCTGTTTGTTCCATCAGGTCCCGTTGCTTGGATATTTTCAAAGAAAAACTTTTGATTTCTTTTACCATTACGAATTATATTAATAACCTCTTCATTAAAAACATTTCCTTTAACGTTTTTTTGAACCCAGTCACCATTTATAATTGCCCCAAAGGTGTATGATCCGACAATAAAATATAGATCAAACTCAAAATCTTTCATATTAGGGATAATAGCAGCTGCAGCAAGGAGTACATTTTTGTCGATCAGTCCATCTGTCATACCACCAATCTCGGCGGTAGGATCTGGTACTCGTTTCACTCTAAATTCTGATTGTCCAAGGGAAATCCTATCGCCATCAATTTCTGCGGATGCACTAATAGTAGCAATACTCTTACCCTCAGGTCTTTTATCAATTCGCACCGACCATTCTCCATCCTTTTTGGTTAATTTACCGATTGAAATTACCGGATTAATTTGATCTTTTGACAAACCGGCTGCAGAAATTGAAACGGGGTTATCCACACCAATATAAAATACATTCATTTTTAATGGTGCAACAGTAAGTGATGGAGGTGCTACATAATATGAACCAAAATACGGATATGAAATAAATTCATCGGTTACCGGATCACGCATTTGAATAACACCTGCATATTTCTGTAAACCTTCGGCATTAGTTCCAAACTCCAATTTTATCTTTCCATCTTCACCTTCTACAGTTTTGGCTCTACCTAAATCAGACTCTTTCCACTTATCAATACCTTGAACGTACTTACTATTCAATTGTGTTTTTGAATCATAAGCTGCAACAAGTACATCTGCTTCGTATTTCTGTCCTTTAAAAACGTAGGTACTCTTTGGAATTATTTTTGCTTCTACGTTATCGAACTTAAAGTCTTTTTCACTAACCGATGCATATAAATAGTTAAGAGTATTAAACTCTGCTGATCTAACTTCAGCAATAATTTTATTTAAGATTGTAATATCTGCAGCAAGTATAGTATGATAGAAGTTATGCTGCTCCCAAGTTTGAGGTGTTCCACCAGCATCCTGATAAGCATATGGTTGTCCTTCCGGGTTTGTTATCAGTCCGACTTTAGTAGAGTTTGGAGGCAGATCCATAATACTAAGAACAGTATCGCGATAAACCTGCATTTTCTTCGACAAAGTAAAGGCTTCACCATTTTGATTTTCGCGCATCATGTAGAAAGTGGTTGCATCGAACTTATCTTTCGTTGGTACGGATCTCAAATCGAGAACTTTTTTATGAACTCCGTTTATTACAGTATCAACATAGTAAAGTTTCATTATTTCGGTCGAGTCTTTCCTCTCACTAACCCTTACTAATTCGTACTTAACAAAGTCGAGATATTTAATTAAACTAGTTGCTTCTTCTTTAACGTTTCTAGCACGTTCCCAATAAGGTCCAACCTTTTTTGGGTTCATTGTATATTGATTCTCAAACTGAGCATACTTCTCTTGTATTTTTGCCGTAAGGCTCTCGTTAGTGCTTTCCATTGATTTGTTAACCACTAGGAAAGCATCCAGAATCTCTTTAGAAACATTTAGTGCAAGGAGTGCTGTGAGTACCAGGTACATCATAGCAATCATTTTTTGCCGTGGGGTTTCTTTATATCCAGCCATTTTTTATTGTATTAATTTATGGAAATTATAATTACAAAATATGCTAAACATTAGCATTCATGGCTGATAGCATATTACCATAAACTTTATTAAGAGAACTCATACGTTGTGTTAGAGATTCCATTTGCCCTGAAAATTCAGCTGTAGAAGCAGTTGATGTTTCAAGTTTTGAAAGGAATTCGTTCATTGTTACTTGTAACTGTTCTGATGATTCAACAGCTTTATTGGTACCTTGTAACTGAATCTCATAAATTGCATTAAGAGCTGATAAGTTTTCACCAATCTTACGTAATTGTTCATTATAAGCATCACCTTCAACGGCAGTAAAATCAAGAGCAGATACAGATTTAGATAATATCTCAGCAGATTTTTCATAGCTATCAGCTAAACTTTGTGCTGATTGGGTAGCAGCTTTTACAGAACCTGTAAATTCTTCAGTTGAAGTAACATCAGCTTTCATAGCCTCACTTACCTCGTCATAAGCATTTGCCAGGCTAGTTACTCCTTCATTAACTCTAACCATATTCTCGGAATACTGATTTGTTGCTTCAACTTCTTTACCGAAAGCATAACTTAAATCCTGAGCCGAACCTGAGGCAGTTTTCATATTCTTATAAAACTCTTCAGACACAACCGCAGCATCAGCCACGCTATTCATTTTAAGTGCATTTTCACTTAATCTTCCCATACCATCTCCTAAACGTCCGATAGTTGCTTCATCAATTTGAGCTTTCTCGAGCATTTCGTCAAGCATTTCGGTAGGTGATTTTCTTTTCTTCAATTCTTTATTTTTAACTCCACCATACATACCAGCTAATTCAGGATGTACAAGACTCCAGTCGGGTTCAACGTGTGGTGGCTCAAATGCCGAAAAGAAAAATATTAATGCTTCAGTACCTAAACCGATGATAAGCATAATATCTGCATAAGGATAGTGATTAATTTTAAATAGTGCACCAATAAGTACTACTGCTGCCCCTAAGCCATATACTTTGGCCATGAAATTACGATAACCTCGTGTTTTTGTAAAATTGAATAAGCCCATGATTAAAATTTGTTAGATATTTTGATTTGGTTTGAAAACTCAATTAATTATAAATTCTTGATGCTTTGTTTGGATTATCTCCTTTGTTGCGACCCAGATAAGGTTGAACACATCTAAAGCCTACATATGATTTAGCAGTGTCCTGATACTCAAATGAACGAGTAGTAACTTGCAAGAAATATGCAATGTCTTTCCATGATCCACCACGAATAACTTTTCTTTTCATTACCGGAGGATCATCTTCCTTAGCATTATAAGTATAATTTGGATTCATATCCCATGTAAAGTTATATGTGGCAGGATCAAATGCACTATTTGTCCATTCAGCAACATTACCCGACATATCATACAGACCCCAATCGTTTGGAGGATAATGTGCAGCTATTACTGTACGGATACCACCATCGGCAATATAATTACCTCTAAGTGGTTTAAAGTTTGCCAAGAAGCATCCTTTTTCATTTCTGGTATAAGGACCTCCCCATGGAAATGGATTTAATGTATAACCTCCTCTGGCAGCCCATTCCCACTCGGCCTCAGTAGGCAAGCGAAATTCAGCTAAATCAACACCACCTTTTTTACTTCTTAAGTGTGAATTAAGGAATTCTGTTCTCCAAACACAAAATGCCCGTGCTTGTTTCCAGTTAACACCTACAACAGGATAATTATCATATGCAGGATGCCAAAAATACTTTTGAGTTAGAGGATCGTTGAATGAATAAGTATAATCGTGTATCCATGATAATGTATCGGGATATACGCCAATGGTTTCTTTACGAACATAAACCGAACGGTCACGAAGGCCTTGAGGACGGTTTGCTAAACCAGCATTTCTATAATCAGCATCTTCAGAAAAATCTTTTTTTGCTGCGGCATGCAAGTCAACCCAATAGTATTCATACATTAATTTACGAGTGTCTATTTCCTTACGGCGGAAAAACCTTTCGTGTTCAGGAAGATACATTTCTTCTAATGCGTCCCTAACATCCTGGTCTTCACTATGCCAATCAATATCTGTTTTCCAATTTAGATAAGGTGGATCATAAACCTCTCCTGTTTTTGCATTTTCCTCAATAAGATATTCCTCTGGATTTACATCGCCAAGAATTGTTCGTGCAATTGAGTCGCGTACCCAATTTACAAACATTCTGTATTTATCGTTGGTGATTTCTGTTTCGTCCATAAAAAATGCACTTACCGATATAGTCTTCGGCTGAATCATGTGGCTATTGGTAAGATCCTCGTCGCCAGCACCCATAGTATAACTGCCCATAGGTACGAATACCATACCAAATGGGTCAGGCTGATAGAATGGCTTAGATTTTTTTCTTGTGCCTACCAATTCCCCGTTTCCAGAGTTACTACAGCTTGCAAGAAACGTAACAACCAGTGTGTATAAAAGCAATCTTTTCATCATAAAAAATTTGTTTATTGCGATATTAATCCCTTCTCCTATTTTCATTAGAGCGGCCAAAAGTAACAAAATATACATTTAATAAGCCACATGTTTATTAATTTTCAAAATAAATACTACAAGTATCTAGTATTTTTATAACTTGTCTTAGAACGATCTGATTTAATTTTGAAACAATAATTAAGGCTTATTTCATGACTTCCGGGAACCCCTAACCTCTTAGTGTTCACATCGTATGCATAGCCAAGCCTAAAATCCTTGAATCTCAAACCAACAATTGCGCCAACTGATTCTTGAAAACGATAATTCAATCCTCCCCAGAAACGGCTATTGTAATTAACGGTGGTTGATATATTATATTGTGTTGAAATAAAATCACTTTGTATTAAGATTGAGGGCTCTAACTCGAATCTGGGATCATTTGGGAAAATATAATTATACCCTCCAATAATGTATAGAGTTCTGTCAGTAGAAATTATTCCCTCTCCAGAAGGATCAAGTTTTACAAATTTTGATTTCAGAAGATTAGTAAAAGACACCCCTATATAGTAATTATTAATCGATTGAAAATATACGCCTAAATTGGCATCAAACCTCATATCGCTTTGTGCCGATGATAGTATCACCGGATCATCATCAACAGCAATATACTTCGAGCCATCAATACTTCGGTTTTTTAGCACGGCTCCAATGCCAATACCAAGAGTTCCTATTGATAGCTCTGTATGAAATGAATAAGAAAGTAATAAACTTATGTCGTTCCAATTATATGTAGCTTTATCCTGAATTATTGCCCCGCCTAGTCCCCCATGTAATAATTTTATGGGCGAATCAATAGTAATTAAGTAATCTTCAGGAGCTGCATTATCACCAGTTTCATAATCTTTAAAACCAGCCCATTGCTGACGCATTAAGCCGTTAACACAAATGCCTTCACGCATTCCTGCATAAGCAGGATTTGTGAACATTTGAGCATCTCTATATTGTGTAAATATTGGCGCTTGCTGCCCAAAAATACCGCTGGTTGGCAACAGGACAAATAAAATAGTTATATAATAAAATAGTTGTTTCAAGCTTTATAGTTTGTGATGGCTAAATTAAAAAAAACATAACTAATAACTCATTATCCCTTGTAAATGTTGTATTCAAAATTAATATTTATATATAAATCTCTATTACAATTGGTTTGGCAATTAGTCTTGCTAATTAAAATTATAAATATTTATTTCATTATAAATTGGTTCTTTCGTTGATAGAATACTCTCATACAAAATTATACTATCAACTGTAGTTTTTTGAAGAAAGACATCTTTAACTCTATTAATTTCCTGATTAAACAATTTTTTGTCAACAATTCTTGAAATTCTTCCAATGGTAAGATGAGGAACAAAATTCTGTCTGTCGCTCCTGAATCCAACTTCATCCAAATTATTCAGCAATTTTTTTACTAACTTTTGCAGTTGCTCATTTTCAGTAATACCAAACCAAATAACTCTTGGTTTGTAGCTACTACCAAAAACTCCTGTTTTTTTAAATTCAATATCAAAAGAACTAAACGACTCAATAGAATCGATAATAACTC
>CALDOI010000243.1 GCA_937912115.1 uncultured Bacteroidota bacterium
TATTTTGTGTTTTTATTTGAAAAGTGAAAGAAGAATCGAAGGTAAATGACCAGCAAATAAAATCAAATCTGACCCCATTTCAATTTTGTCAATATTGACAAAATTAGATTCACCAACTTTTTTTAGTCAAAAAACAGTCAAAGGCTCAAGTATCTTTACAAGGTTGGGTTACATACTTTTCAAACCCTTAAAAATTGCAAAAAGGGCACTCCAGAAGGGCACTCCAGACAAAAAAAAGGCTTCACATTTCTGTAAAGCCTTGATAATCAAGTGGAGAATAGCGGAATCGAACCGCTGACCTTTTGACTGCCAGTCTCGCTGAGTTTAGCGTATACGTCACATAATAAGCAACATAACATTTTCTTAATTCACTTGAAGTGTTAGTATTGATCACCTGGATTGTACACAGGATTGAACAATTCCACTCACTTCACAACAAGAAAATGCAATGGCTAAAGTCAGAATTATTTTAAAAACAAACCGTAAGTTATCGAATAATTGTTATCCAGTTGTAATCTCATTAGCACATTTGAAGAACCCAACAAAATATATTCGAGTTGAAGGGTTTTATGCAGCAAAAAACGAGTGGAGCTATAGTCTTTCAAGATTTAAACCATCAAAAGGAAAGAATTATAAAAAGCTGAATTCCATACTCGAAGAAATCGAGGTAAAGATTGAAGGGGTCAATGAACAATTATCTGCAATGGGTCGATTCACTTATGATGCATTTCATAAACTTTATTTTGCTGATGAGAATCTTGACAAATGTGTTAAAAGTGCATATCAACGAAGGATTAATGATATGAAATCAACCGATAGAATAGGGACAGCTATGTTTTATGAAAGTTCATGGAAAGCTATTCATGGCTTCATAAATAAATCACAGTTAACTTTTGATCATATCACCTATGCTTGGCTTAAGGATTTTGAGCTGTATAAAAGGCGAAGGGGGGTTACAGGTAATACCATTGCAGTATATCTGCGTGGTTTAAGAGCAATTCATTATGAATACTGTAAAGTAAATAACCTTAATAAACCTTCAGCATATATTCAATTTAATATTCAAGGACTACTCACCCCTACAATGAAAAGGAGTCTTTCCAAGGACCAAGTAAAAAGATTTATCGAACATAATCCAATTTCAGAGGCACAACTTGATGCCAAGCAATTATTTCTATTCTCATTTTATACCAGAGGCACAAACTTAATGGATATGTTACAGTTTACAAAAGATAATATTGATGGTGAGTATTTAGTGTACCGTCGGCAAAAGACCGGAAAGCATATGAGAATGAAGCTTACAGCCGAGGCTATTGATGTTCTTTCTTTTTTCAAGAATGACTCAAAATATCTTTTCCCCTACATGCGAAAAGGTGACGTTCCCAAGCACCGTGTCACAGATGTAAACAGGAACATTAACCGTAGGTTGAAATTATTTGGGGATGCAATAGGTATTGAACACATATCAATGTACTATGCCCGTCACACTTTCGCTGAACTCCAATACAAATCAGGTGTCCGCATTGAAATCATTTCCCAGATGCTTGGGCATAGTGACCTAAAGACCACCCAGACCTACCTCAGGAGCTTCTCCGATGACGAAGTTGACAACGCAGCTTCCAAGGTGTTTGACTCCTTGAGGTAGCAATTCCACCAAAAAATTTACTTGAAAATTTCGGGGGTGCTTACCACAGGCATTCCCACTTATACTTTATCCCCGGTCGCTTTTCTATCCGGAAAATTCTCTGACTACACCTTTTTCTAAAAATCCGAACGGGAAAATGAAACTTCCCTAAGTGGCAAAACTCAATTCCAAATCCATTTTTAAAAACTAATGCTCGACATCCTGCCACCTGAGCAGTTAGACAGTCGTGTGCCTGGTCCGTTACCAAACAACGATCAGCAGTGGTATCGCAGCACAACCTGCCCACTGCATAGGCGCCTCGATCATTTATTAATCAGGCGTACCAGATGCCTACAAAAGTCCCGAGGGTACGGGCAGTTTTTATGTACACGAATAATTCAACCACTATCAACGAATCACAAGTTGATAACGAACAGAAGTGGATTCCTGCATTTAATCAATTAATGGAAGACATTTATTATCATGGTGTTGTGGAGCAGCTTCTTGCGGAGAACCCTGAGTATTACCAGTCAGAGTTCGCTGCTTTTCTTCGCCTTTATATCGACCCATATTTTTAACGTTTTACATCCGTCATATGCCTGTAAATCCGATTTTCTAATAACTTTGTGAAATGGAAATATCTCACACTATCAGTATCAAACGATACATCTCCGACCAAAAGCAAGAATTGCTGGATATCATTAATAAAGAAAGAAGGATCATGTTAGTTGCAAATCCCGGCACTGGTAAAACCTTCTTTGCTTCAGAACTAAAGAAGCTTCAAAAGGCAGCAGGTCACCGTTTCATTTTTGCTACTTTTCTCACAGCGATCCCGAAGCAGCTTAATACGGATTTCGACTTTGATCTCGTTTGTTCATCATACGAAGATAAATGGAATGCTCGAATAGAAGCCCTGTCTGGGGGTGGTAAGATTTTGGAAGATGATGAATTGGTTATTGGCACAACACTACATCAACTGATTAAGTTTACAGATATGCTGACAGAGGACGATGTCATTGTTATTGACGAAGCCCATCAGCTCGTTCAGCTTGCACACGTTGAGCGTATTGAGCAACTAAGATTGGCATTGAAAACCACTAAAGCGAAACTTCTTCTAATGTCCGGGACTCCATACGAGGGGGAGGACAAACGTTTAGGGTTGAGTGTTGTTAAAATTGAGGAGGAGAATCCCCGGATAGATAAGCTTATTTATTTGCCAATTACAGAAGGTCTGAAAGGTAGAACGAACATGATGGATTTAACAGCGTCATTAATCCATTGGCATTTAAGCAAAGGTGATAACTTCCTTAATCAGAAAATTCTTGTTTACAATAACACCAGTAAACTGATGAATACAGCATTAGTTGAGACTGTTAAAGAAATTTCCGGATTTGAGTTTGATGATATTAATGCTGACACAAGAGACACAGAGGGCTATCAACACCTTATGTTGCATCAGAGCATTCGACCCGAAGCAAGTGGAATAGTCACTACATCAGCTATCAAAGAAGGAGTCAACATCAAGAATCAGGATATTGAGATGATTATCGTTCTTGGGCATATGACATTGAAAGACGAGAAGCAGGTCTGTAAACGTATTCGGGGTAATAAACCAATTGAGGTATTCAGAATTTATAATGAACCTTCTGAGAATGATATTGACAATGTGGATTTTGAAATTGAGTTAGTAAATCTGTTGGTTCATACATATCGATCTAACCCAAAACGGGTAAAGAAGTCTTTACAAAGATTAGCAAATTGTGGGGAAATATTAAGGTCAACGGGGATACTAGACAGTGATGCTGAAACCATCAATGAGGTGAAATTGCTCCATATTATGGAAACACTGGAATCAGCAAAATGCGGTAAGAAAGACCACATTGAACGGCAGAATTACAATGACCTCATTGCTTTGGATGGTAACCAATACCTTTTGCAGACTTATAACAAGTTTTTGAACGATGATATTGAAATAGGTGTTTTTACAAAAAAAATCAAGTTTGAAAGACAAAAGGCGCAAGATAAGAAGGATGATGAACTTAGAAATATTCTCTTGGTCTTGTTTGGTAGCAGCGAACACTTTGAACTTGCAATCGATCTTCTAAAGGGTGATCTTGTCAGCTATAGTACTGAGGGGAAATTGTTGCAAGCAATAAATGTAAATAAAATAAAGCTGGTTTCTTCGTTTGATTATGTTAACCCCTCTATTGAGGATGCTGAATTTGATAAGTTAGGTGATGATGAAATCCGTGAATTGATGCTTGAAGCAGTAAAAGTATTTTCATTGAAATTTAGGGGTGAAATGTCAGCTACCATACGCATATTTCTGTTTCTTTTAAAACACTCATCTGATCTTAAGAACGTTTTCCCAATTTTTAATCAAGTCATTGATCCGCTAAATCTGGAATGGGAAGCACATAGATTCCTACTCTCAGACATACTTTTTCCTCTGGCTAAGAAGGTTGATTTTGTTTCTTTGAAAACTCCCTCTCCGGTAAAAAGAAGACCCGCAATTTTTAAAGGTGATGATCGGGTGAGGTATCATATTGTGAAAGAAATACTTGATCAAATGAAGAAATACACAGTTGTATCCTTCCCGTTGCTGGATAATTTCATCACTAAAAATTACGGAGCTGAGCAGTATAGGGAAACCTTGAAACTTCATCTGAAATCCGAACGTCAAATGTATTTACCTGCCTTGGGTAGTATTGAGGAGGTAAACTCATGGAAACGCTCGGGAAAAAACCAGAAATATTTTGATCGGCTGTGGAATGACCTAGGCAAACCAGGACTACCGAAGGATCGTAATAGTTTGAGAGTCTTAAGGCTTGATCGTCTTACTCCATCTGAATTAATTGATCATTACTTTGGTAAAATCATTTAAAAGTGGGAGCAGAATCGTTTATATATATATAAGGTTATGGGCAAAGTGCTCCCAAATAAAATCATAAACTACTGTAATCCAAACAAAATAGTATCATATATACTAATTGCGTATATTGGCATATTTGCTAATATGATCCCATAGTTGAGTAAATATACCTGACGGAAAAGATCGTAGATAAAAGTACCGATACACAGCATATGAAATTGGATTCTGGTTATATTGACAGAAGAAGCGCTGGAAGCAATAGACTTGGTTATAAGGAGTTCAACCTCCCTCGTCGCGCAATTTTGTCGCCAGACCCAGAAGAGAGATATACCACTCTACTGTCCGAGGTTGCTATCGCAAGTCTGGCACCAAAATATGCTTCTCTGTCGGTCAGTTTCACCCGCAGCTCTCCCAGTCTATGGAAAAGCTTTGCAAGCACTTTCATATCCTGCCGCTGCTTATTGTTTGACGGGCCTTTGGGAGCTCAGGTTTCGGCTGTCACCATTATTGAGCCCACGTGATGCCCTACGCTAAATCCAATAATATCGCCAGCCTCATGTTTTACAACATATCCGATAGTCGCCCTTCAGGCTTCTCCTATCTGACCTTCGCTCCACCCGAAATAAGGCCCGAGATGGGTTAGGATAAGTGGCGGACTTTCAAAGATAAATCTTTCTGCCCACGCTGATTTATATTTGAAACTAAAGTATTCATTTTCATAACGTAACCCGCCATAAAGTATTATGCATTGTTACAAGCAGTATTTTATTCAATCAGTATTTTTTGTGTTTCAACTTTATTTCCTGTTGTCTTGACAGTTATAAAATATAGTCCGGGTTCAAAGGTATTTGTTTCAATTCTAATATTATTATCATTCATAGGATCAATTGTTTTGATTAGAAGTCCAGATGAGTTAAAAATTCTAATACTATTGGATTTTGATGTGGTTTCTATGTAAAAGCTATTCCCTTTTTTCACTGGATTCGGCTTAAATGAAAAATTGTTTTCAGTGTTATTTTCATTAATTCCAACTGTATTGATGTAACAGTCTGTTTCTCCTGGCATAATGTATTCTAATGTGTCATTGTCATGATAACACAATAATTCCCATACTGGACAAATAATACAGTCCCAGTATTTTGTATAAAGAGGTCCGTTAAGACTTCCGATTCCTTCCGCCCAAAATTCTTCTACAATTCCATTTTCTCCTAAATTCCATCTTTTTCGCGATACTCCAAAATATTCAACAGTGTCAATATCGATAACGTAAATTGGTATGTCATTACAAAATACATTGTTAACGTATGCAGTATCTCCAATTTCTAAATTAAAATCGTAAAGTATTCCTTCATTTCCATTAGGAGGTATGTAGTAGACTGTGTTTGATTCTTCTCTTAGCAAGCCTTGAAATGTCGAACTTGATAACGAATCATTTGATAACCATATCTTGTTATATGACATGGAGTTTACTAATGAATCCCCTTCGATTCTGAATATTTCAGTCATAACAGAATTAAGATCAATGATTAATCTGACGTTCCATTTCTTGTCTGGGGATATAAAGTCCTGTCCAAAAAGTGATAAATTCATTAGAATTGTAAGTCCGATGATAAATACAGGCTGTTTCATGATAATTTTTTTGTTAATATTGCTTGTAACGTCTGCATAGACGCTATGGCGTTTATATGTATTATATGAGCAACGCCGAAAATTCTACGTAAAACGGCTTTATGTCTCATTATCTTGATCATATCCATTTTTAAGTGTTTCTAAACGTTTAAAATCGGTTTCTTGTTTCATCATAATGGATCGTCGGTCGTTCGGTGTGGTAAAGCTAGGAATATTTTTTATTCGGCAACTGTGATGCACGCAAAAATATTTTGTTTTGTAAAGGTGTAGTTGCACTAGCACAGCGTTAGTGATGCCCCGGAGGGAGCAATTCACCCTACCAACTTGGGGAACTTACTTATCAATCTATCCGAAGTTACCTGGGTGAGTCGGCTGTAACGCCCTATTGAAGGTACTTTCGGAGGTATAGCTGATTTTGAGTAGCTGAAATTCCGGTGAAAACATTGGCATACTGTCGCAGGTAACTGTTTCCTCAAGCGTTAATAGTGATTCCGACTAGTTGAAGTTCTACAAATTCATGAGCCGTTAAAATCGGTAGTGAGGGATGAGAGCCACACAAATAATCAGGCACAGTAATCACCTCTAAAATACCGACGTTAAGTAGTAAGCACATACTCGTATCGTTCACAGTACTTATTGGGGTGTAAACTAAGTTGTTGAGAGTTGATTTCACCTCCAGCGCAAAAATAGCTACGTGTTGCCATTCCTCAAGGGTATACAAGTGCGGTGGATGAGCTGGTGAGATGGTATTGAAGAAGCGATGGTCGCACCCTTGACCAATAGCCTCACTTCGGCTGGAAGGATGCTAAGAGTTGAAATATCGGAGGTGCGTGTAATTTTGTAGTTTTATATCAATTATATTGAGTAGATGTTAAGTAAATTAGGATTGTACGTAGGATTGTACAGAAGGGCACTCCAGCATAAAAAAAGGCTTCACATAAGTGTAAAGCCTTGATTATTAGAGTGGAGAATAGCGGAATCGAACCGCTGACCTTTTGACTGCCAGTTGCATTCAAATACTCCAATGTGTAACCACAGGTGTAACCAAATAAAAAAAGCCACCTCCTAAGAAGTGGCTTAAACAGATGATTATCATCTAGTGATTCGTCCGGGGCTCGAACCCGGGACCCTCTGCTTAAAAGGCAGATGCTCTACCAGCTGAGCTAACGAATCATCGTTTTGGGGGTGCAAAAGTAATATTTTTTTTAAACCACCAAATATTTTATTGCTTTTTTTATTCTTCGAGAATACCTTTTCCCTGACGGATAATAATTGGTTCACCCGAAGTACAATCAACAATAGTAGAAGCTTCATTATCACCATAGCCGCCATCTATCACAATATCAACTACTTTTTCATATTTTTCGTGAATTAATTCAGGGTCGGTGGTGTATTCAACTATCTCATCCTCATCTCGAATGGAGGTTGTAATTATGGGTGTTCCCAATTCCTGAATTATCGCATCAATTATCGTATTATCGGGAATTCTAATACCTATTGTCTTTTTTTTGCTTTGGAATATCTTTGGGATACTACTATTGGCATTTAGAATAAAAGTAAAAGGACCCGGTAAATTTTTACGCATTAATTTGAAAATATGATTTTCGATAGGTTTAGTATAGTCGGCCAACATGCTCATATTATTTATTATCATCGAAAAATTGGCACTATCCTTTTTTTTACCTTTTATTGAAGAAATCCTATTAACAGCTTTTATGTGATTAATAGCACAGCCCAAACCATATATTGTGTCGGTTGGAAATATTACCAAACCTCCCTTATTAAAAACATCAACTACAGCCCTGATATGTCGAGGAGCAGGGGAATCAGGATAAATCTTTAATAACATTCTGTCAAGTTTTGGAAACGTGTGCTAAAATAGAAAAACTTTTGAGTTGAAGATTGATCAATTACATCAACTTATCATGGTTATCCTGATTATTAGTCCTTCTTCGGTTTATTCCATAAAAAAAGGGTAAGCTACTCACATCGCACCGCTACAACCACCTACCCTTGCTACCTTCCAGTCCTGGGGGAATTCAGTGGGAGCTGGTCGTATGAGACTTACCCCGCGGCAAAAATAAGTATTGTATCGACATAAATCAAAAAATTAAAAAAAATATTTAGTTTTACAGTAAATTTAATAGTTAGAAACTAATTATGGTAAAATCAATTGTATTAATAACACTGCTTGGCATTGCCATTGGATTAACCACAGGATTATTAGATTCATTTTTTCACTTCGTTGGCTTTGAGGAGTATAAAATAATAAATATTACAATTTTCGCGCTTTTTTTTATTGGTATCTATTGGTCAACCCTTTTTTTAAGGAAAAGATTATTGGATGGTTTCATGAATTACTGGCGGGCGTTTATAAATACGGTTTATATAGGTACAATTTCATCATTGGTAATTTCTACAATTAGATATGTTTATTTAAAACACGTAGTAAATATTGATATTGAAGCGATTCGCAACAATACTGAAAAAACAATGCTGGATTACTACAGCTTATATAAGGAAGAACTGATTGAGAACAGATTATCGTTTATTGAGTTCTCGTATGATCCGTTTATTTCATCAGCTTTTTATTTTTTCTATTACTTAACTTTTGTTATTATATTTGCATTAATAGCGTCAGTATTTTTAAGAAGAATTGACAGGAATATATCTTTATAAAATAAATAAGTCATTGCTATTTGATACGCTTAATATTGAATTTAATTTACATATAATATTTAATTAGTCTAAAATTTAAAACTTATTATCATGGAAGAAAAAAAATCTGCATTTGGCCCTTCAGTTAT
>CALDOI010000244.1 GCA_937912115.1 uncultured Bacteroidota bacterium
TCCGCTTCCTATTTTCCCAATGATTATTTAGCCTCTGAATCTGATCCTTATCAAGGTAGTCTTGAAGCTCTTCTCTTAGTTCAATAAATCGTTCTCTTTGATTTGAATGGTATTCTCCCATTAGCGCCTGATTTTGGTTCGCATATGCCCTGAATATAGGTACAATTTGTTCCTTTTGCTCATCAGTTGGTTTAATAACTCTCATAATTTCACGGCCAAATCCTGTTTCTGAATAATAGTTATGCATCTTTTCTATTCGATGACTAATCATTCTTCCGCTTATTAGAAAGCCTATTATCATACCTATTATTAAGGTAGTTGTAAATAGCAAGAAAATTTTTAATTGTTTATTCATGTCTGTAGTTATTAATAATCTAGAGAAGCAAGTAGTGGCTCGTCGGGTGAGTAATTTAGGATGCCATAAATGGCATCTGATGAAAATGTACCATCTGTTAAATAAACAGTAAATAGCAACAGAATTATTGCTGCTACTCCCGAAATAGCAATCCACCTAAATATGCTATAAAAATCAGTATCTGTATTCTCAATGTAGCTACTTTCCGAATTTATCCTGTCAATAACCCGATCTGTAAAACCATCATTAAATGAAGGATTGTGTCTTGATAATAATTCAATCACTTTTTCCTTGTTATTTAACTTGTTCATAATACATCCAGTTTAGTTATTATTTCTTTTAATTTTTCCTGCCCTCTCGATAATCTCGATAGTACTGTACCTTGTGGTAATCGAAGAATATCAGCAGTTTCTTTTGTCGAAAAACCCTGAATATGCCTAAGCACTACAACGCTTCTAAATTTTGGTTCCAGAGCCTTAAGCGAGTAATTTATAATATTGGTTATATCGTTCGATTCTTCATTCTCCTTTGATGGCAACTCATAATCATCATAATTATTTGTTGTAGTAAGCCAACTTTTAGATCTTTTTTTGATGTGGTTTAAAGTAAGGTTGATTGCTGTTCTTGCCAGATATGTACCCAGTTGTGATTCACCTTTAAACTTATCCATCGAACGATAGAACCTGATAAAAGTTTCTTGTCCAATGTCGTCAGCATCATCCTTGTTGCCAATCATTGATATAGTGATCTTAGCAATCATCGCCTCATACCTCCTAACTATATAACTAAAAGCAACCATGTCGCCTGCCAATGATTTTTCGATTAGCTTAAGGTCATCAGTTGATTTCAGATATTTCAAATCCACATGTTTTCTTTTTAGACAAATAATACATTGATTTTATTCCGCATCATTAGATTATTTGCAATCTACAAAAATAATACCTATTTCAGATTGTTTATATTTGCTGAGTCCGATAAAATAATATTATGAAATATTTATTTCTGGTAGGCATAATTTTTACCTTGTTTCTAGGTATAGTTGCTCAAAAGTTTTTTGCCTATTAATTATCAATAAAATTATACAATATGATATCCACCATATTACTAGTTGCTTTTTATCTGTTTACTCCACTATTAATTTTGTATTCATGTCAGAAATTATCATTTCTAAGAAGATTAGGAGCTGTATTAGTTGCCTATGGCGTTGGCCTCATAGCTGGAGTGTCGGGGCTATTGCCTGAAAATAGTGCAGAAATTCAGGATATTATCACAACAATAACAATTCCTCTTGCACTACCACTTATGCTTTTCTCTTCTGATATTAAATCATGGACACGACTTGCTGGCAGTACAACTATTTCGATGATAATAGCTTTGTTTGCTGTGTTAATTTCGGTGATTGTTGGTTATTTGATTTTCATGACTGATGAAATTACTGATCTATGGAAAGTAAGTGGATTGTTAGTTGGAGTTTATACCGGAGGAACTCCCAATCTCGCCGCACTTAAAATAATGCTTAACGTTGATAATGATACTTATTTAATAACCCATGCTTATGATATGCTTATATCCGCTGGTTATTTCTTTTTCCTAATAACAATCGGACAGAAAGTATTCGGCTTAGTATTGCCCAAGTTTAAATCTGGAGGGAAAAGTGATGAGCAAAACGTATTGTCGGATATGTCGAAAATCCATATGTGGGGTTTATTTAAAAAGAAAAATCGCAGACCCATGATAATAGCGTTATTATTATCAATAGCTATATTTGGAATTGCTGGTTCAACCACCTTGTTTGTACCCGAAAATAGTCAAATGATTGTTGTAATATTACTGATTACTACCTTTGGTATTTTGTTGTCGCTTGTACCAAGTGTGAATAAGCTTAATAACACTTTCGAACTGGGTATGTACCTAATACTGGTTTTTAGCATTGATGTTGCATCCATGGTTGATCTAACAAATATGGCCAATGCGTCATCAACAATTTTCTATTATGTGTTTCTTGTTATTTTCGGATCACTATTCATACAAGTTCTTGTGTCCGCTATTTTTAAAATAGATACAGATACAGTTATCATTACATCAACAGCCTTAATTTGTAGCCCTCCATTTGTTCCAGCTGTTGCAGGAGCTATCAAAAACAAAGAAATTATTGTTTCAGGCCTGACTATTGGCATAATTGGATATGCTGTTGGTAATTACCTGGGTGTATTGGTAGCCGAATTTCTGCATACATTATAGATGCAGAAATTAAGATTAGTTTACTAAAACAAGAAATTCAGTCCAATATATATACCGGTGTTGCCATCTTGTTCACTAAGTGCTTTACCAAAGTCAATTGCAAGTATAAAATTCTGGTTCATTGCAATATGGAGGCCACCACCTACTGTGTTATGGAATGTTTCTGTGCCAAAGTCAAAATAGTCTTTCTTAAAATCAGGATCAAAGTCAGCTTGCCCAAGGGTGTTTGCTTTTTCTTCAATTTCATAATTTTTAATAACACGACCTGTATCAAAGAAAGAGCTTAGTGCGAAATAGAAATTCTGATTAAACCAGTGGGCAGAAGCAAATTTCCATCTAAACTCAAAATTACCATAAACAATACCGTCACCTATTACTCTGTTTCTCAATACTCCTCTTAGGGTTTTTGCCCCGCCTAATCCTTCGCTGTCAGCTCCATTCATTTTCGACATGTACATAATTTGCTCAACATAATATGGTGCTTTTCCAGCTATTGTTGACTGAAGACCAAGTCGATAGACGAAAGATAGTTTTTCTTTAACCAAGGTAAAATATTGGCGATGTGTTACAACCAGCTTTGTAAATCCATTGTCCATATTTGATAAAGGCTTTGGAGCACCAATTAATAGGATCTCCGACCACATACCACGCATTGGATTTGGTTCATTGTCGCGAGTGTCGAAAACCACACCGAGCTTGAAATTAGTTAACATTCCACCTCTTTTCTGGCTTTCAGGAATTAAACCCCATCTTAAATATTTATCATAAAGTCCTTCAATGTCAGGTAATTTATCGCTGTCTGATTTATTTTTGTTAAGATGATCGATATCTACCGAATTAGTGTAGATGCTAAAGAAATTAAAACCGGCAAGCCATCTAAAATTGCCAGCAATTTTACCTTGGAAATCAAGTTTAATTCTAAAAAACTCTCTTTTTTGGCGATAGAATACTCGTGATTTGTAAATCCCTTCTCCTGATGATTGTAACTCCCAATCATGGTTGTAAACAGCATCATAGCCGTTAAATCCGTAAAAGCTATATGCCTGATCCGGAACATAGCTAAGATCGGCACTAACTCTTATACCTTTAATTAGTGCCTCGGAATCGTAATAAAATCTAAAAAGCCCACTACCTTTTGTGTACCCTGAAGCTTCAAAATATAATGAGTGGTCGTATTTTGGGTATTTTGAGCCATCACCATAATCATACAAGTTTACAAGTGCTCCATACTGAAATCCTAAATCAGAATTATATGATACAACGGGCAGAGCTCCTAAGTTCCATCCTTTTTTGATTTTTTCTTCTTTAGTTTTCTTGTCTTTTTTTGATTCTTGTGCTTCTGCACTGGGTATTATAATAAGTAGCCCAATTATTAAAATGATAGTTTTTTTTAGATTGTTCATATTATCTATATTAGTTGGTTTTATATTTATCTATTGTTTGATGAATGAACCACTACTTAAAATTCGATTGTGTTTTATAACCTGATAAGTATAGATTCCGGGGGGGTATTTCTTTACATATAATTTGGTTTTGACCTCTCTGAAATCCAATTCACAAACTAGCTTTCCTGAAACATCATAGATTCGCAGTTCTCTTTCTTTATTATTTTCTGATGCTTCAAAATACACCATATCTGTTGATGGATTTGGATATACTTTCGTAATCATCCTGTTATCATCTAAACTAAAAATACCGGTATTGGTTTCTATGGCAAGACTATCAATGTATAGTACGGACCCTGCGTACAACTCAGGCCCTGATGAAAGAATAATAACATTAAAAGTATCAGGGATATGGGTGTTTAAATTATCCATATTAACAGTAAATGGTGTCCATGTAGCAGCATTGCCTAGATTTCTTACTCCATAACCTATAGTGTCCATTTCGCCTGCACTGTCACGTTTAAAATTGTATATTAATACGACTGCTGAGTCATTTTCGGCAGCTTCATACTTATACATTCCGGTAAGCTTTGAAACGTTTTCATGTAAAGCCATACCTCCATCAATACTATAAGTTTGATTTAATAAATCAACATTTATCTGTGCAAGGGTTATAAGTCCTGGCACATTTGTAATGCTTAAAGACTTAGTTTCAAGCATTACGGAATAATCTCCAGAATAAGCATCATTTGATTTAGACACTGTATATTGACCAAAGAGTATCAAATATTCGTTTGGAGTATTCCAAAATTGAGGGTTTTCATATGGCCCATAGTCAATCCAAGAGTCAAAATCAGAATTTGGAAGAGATTGGCCAAACAAAGTCATGCTGAAAAGCATTAAAATAAAAGAGAAAATTACGTTTTTCATTTTTTTAACTTTTTATTGAGCCTGAAAAGCTGATATTATTTTTTGATGCTAATTTAAACTTTATATTCGTTTCCTAAAATTTAAAGTGTAAAAATGGTTTCTGCAAAATACAAATATCTGTATTTTAGCTTGTTGATAACTTTGATGTTTTCTGTATTTTTTTTTAAAACATCAAAAGCACAACATGTAGAGGATAGTTTGTATATACTTGATGCTGTAATTTTAACAAGTGATAGTTTGCTGCCAGTACACAATGCACACATTATTAGTAAGTTTAATCGTTGGGGTACCATTAGTAATAAAGAAGGCAGATTTAAACTTTATGTGCAAAATTCTGATTCAATTTTGATAACATCAATTGGATATCGCCCGCTTATTATTCAAATAGACCCAGTTGTACTATATGGAGACAGTATTGTTGTAATTGAATTACCCAAAGATACTCTTTCCATTAATGAAGTAGTTATTAGAGGCTATTGGGA
This sequence comes from uncultured Bacteroidota bacterium, assembly GCA_937912115.1. Lineage (GTDB taxonomy): Bacteria > Bacteroidota > Bacteroidia > Bacteroidales > F082. The sequence goes on from CALDOI010000244.1 coordinate 5,394, forward strand.
TTACACTACAATGAAACAGATTATTGTGGATATGCAACCGGTTGACCTAAGTCAATTTTATCCCGACTGGACTGGCACAGAATTATTATACATGGACCCACATCCAATGTCGTTTAAGGGTCCAATTCAGGCTTTATATGATGTTTTTAATCGTAGTGCCCGTTTGCAGCGGAAGCTAATTAGCAATAGAAAGGAGTATAATAAAGTGATGAATCAAATGGGAAGGTCGTCCGATACAATTCCTGCTATACCTGAGCATAGGCAAGAGTTGCCATACTAACTGTTACGTTTGGTATTTCAAGTAATGTTTGAGCACACGATTCTAATGTGGCACCGGTAGTTAACACATCATCAATCAACAAAATATGCTTACCTTCTAAACCAGCAAAATCAATAATTCCAAATTTGCCCTTAACATTTTCCCACCTTGAATATCTTGTTTTTTTGGTTTGGGTTTCAGTATGTTCAAGCCTTTGTAATGAATGAGTGTTGATAGGTACTTGCATAGAGATACCAATTCCATAACCTATAATTTCACTTTGATTAAAACCACGTTTATGTAGTTTTTTCTTATGTAGAGGAACAGGAATTAGTACATCAATATCCTTAAACAATTTTGATTTTTTTAGATCATTGCCAAGAAGTTCACCTAAGTATCTTCCAGTATCTGTATTTGCCTTGTATTTTAATTGGTGGATTAATTTTTGAACATTACCACCCTTGTTAAAAAACAAGAATGATGTAGCAGCGTTAATATTGGCTCTACCCCAAAAGATTCTGGAAATAGGATTGTTTTCATGCATATGAAAGTTTGTTTTGGGAAGCTTATGCAAACATGATAAACATAAGATATGCTCATTTTTAACAAGTGATTTCCCACATGCCTGACATAGATTCGGAAAAAATAAATTTAGAAAATCAGATATCCACATTTGTAGGGTGATATTGTTTTATGACCACAAGATAGTAAAAAAATGGATATTGCTTCTATGGACTTATTGTAATCAGGTTGTTGTAATTAATTTCCACCCAACAAGGACAACCTGAGAACTTGACAACGATAACAACTCTACCCTCTCTCTTCCAATTCCTCCAGTTCCAATTGATAGTCGAATTGTAAATCTTCGTGTAGTGTGGAAATGGCTTTTTTTATTGCCTCAATTTGTCGATTGAAAAGATTTTGAAGTGGGGTTAGTTTTTCGGAAAGAGGAAGCAATTTTTTCAGTTCAGTACAAAAAAAGATAAGTAACTCCACTTCTGTTTCTTTTTTGCCAGAATAGCGAATATACTTTTTTGTATTGCGTAATATTTTGCGAACGCTCTTTTTTATATAGAAATAACTTGACTTGTTAATCTCGTAAAATTCATTTTCAATCTCCCATTTTACATTTTCGATATAGGCCGATTCATTTGAGCTTTCGTACAACAGATATGTTAGCAGTTCCTTGTTCTCTTTTTTGAATTTTGAAAGACGAAGGCATAAGTTAACAAGTTCTTTCTGTGTCTTACAACTAAGCTCTTGTTTAAGTTCTTTTACGGTAGCCGCCTTCATAAATTTAAGATAGTAGATTCAAGATAGAAGAAAAAAAACAAATCAAATACTGAGAGAATGGGCAATTATTTAATAACCAATTATCCATTGATCAATTAAACATCAACTAATCCAACACAGCCAATTCTTCTACCTGAACTACTGTTTTGGTTTCTTCGTTATAAACAAAAGCTACAACATGACAATCTTTGGGAATCCAGTCTACAGGAAAAGTTTTGGTATATGTTTTTTCGTACTTAACTCCCATGGCAACCTCTCCTGTTCCACTCAAGTATTCACCCCAGGCTCCATTCAAAGATCCACGAAGAACATGGTTATGAACGTAATTTGAATCAATCGGTGTTGGACCAATTTCTTCGTTATTATTTTTTTGAGGGGCAATAATGTTATCCTGAGTAATACAAACAATAACCATGTATTTGCTAGTAAGATCCTCCAAAAACTCTGTTTTCACAAGTGTTGATAGCTCTTTTGTATCGCTATTGAAGTCGTTGCTAATTGTTATTGTTGCTTGTGCAGGTTCAAGTAACAAAGGAGAAGCAACTGTTTCCCAGCTTTGTGGATACAATACATAACCGGTAGCACTTTTAACTCTGTCAATCAAACCATTTGGATTTCCAAGGCTGCTATTTCCAAAGAAAGTATCCCATGCATTTCCTGCTTCTGTTGTGAAATCAGCTGAAAAGATTGGGTTATTTTCAAAATTAGGTTTTGCAAAATATCCAGCATGAACACCAATTATCACCACTCTATCGCAAAAATCTTCTTTTAGTTTATGTGCTAATACAGCTGCACCTGGACAATTTACACAACCATGTCCGGTATAATCTTCTATCAAAACTTTTTTGTTACCAAAGCAGTAATCATATTCTTCAACGAAAGGTGCGTTAACTTTATCGCATGAGTTTATAAAAAACGCAAAAAGCAATAGAGTTATAAGAATTATATTTTTTGATTTCATCATTTTTTCTTTTTTAGAAGCTACTTGAAATTGTTACAGAAAAACCATTTGAAGCTGGTACTTGACGACAAACACCACCAACGCAAACAACACCTTCACGTTGTCGACCGTAGGTAAGTGCAAAACGAGTTGTTTGCATTGTATATCCAAATGATCCGGTATAATAATGGATTTGTTCATAAGAGTGTTTGTTGCCGTAATTATATTGATCAGCAACTGAAAAAAACCAATGGGGGGATACAGTATATTCAACAAGAACAGCTGCCCAATCTCCTTTATCCTCTTTAGTCCATAACCCTTGCAACTCCCATCTAATGGATTTGGTTGATGAGAATTTGTAGGTCATATCAACGATGGCAATATTTGCCTTTACATTCGGATCGCCTGTATGTCCAAGTATGGTTGCTATGTCGTAATCTTGATAGATGTATTTAAAAATACTTTTAAAATTTTTGCTGAATTTTTTATCTATTTCGATGGTAAGGTCACGGTTAAATATTTGTTCACCAAACTTAAAGAAATCAGATTTCCAACCCATCGTTCCAGTTTGACCAATATATGCAGTGTCGTTTGCTTTTTCGCGAGCAATATCATTCATCTGAGAATAGTTGAGGCTGATTCCCATTCCATATTTTCCACCAATTTTACTTTTCTTTGGCACCTTATAGGTTAACTCGACTTGAAACCCCATTTCACCATTCGGTTGTGTAGCATATGGATACATTGCAGCAAGCATGTATGTGTGAGCTTCAATTAATGGTGGCAGGAAGTTAATATCAAGAGCATTTGAAGTAACCGAATGGTCGGATTTAAAACTCATATTATCAATACGCTTAAATTGTGCAAATACTCCCAACCCTTTCGTTGAATATGATCCTGAAAATATAAAAGCATCACCTGATTTGTAGATATAATTATTTACAGCTGATGGATCATTAATCTTATAGGCATATTCAGATGAGAAATTAAATTTTCCAATTCCCAAATTAAATCTTCCGGCAAATGATGCCACATTTTGAGGAAGTTTTAGGGATTTTAACTGATCCGACTGATATTTACTAACAGCACTACCACCAAGTATTAATCTAACTTTCGAGTTGGAAAGAGAGCTAAATACATCATTAAAATTTATTTCACCATCAAAACCCTTAACAATTCCTCTTCCGTTTTTTTCATATTTTGCCCAGTAATAACGCTGAGTACCATATACGCCTTTAAATATTAGTCCTTTAATAGGTTCATAAATAACACGTGCACCAACTATTGAGTTATCGTAACCCAAAGTCCACTCCTGATAAGTTCTTAATGTAAACCCATTACCAAACTGTTCATAGAAGTTACCAACTGTAAAACTGAATTTCCCAGTTGTATAAGATGCCCATAAATAAGGAAATCCTTGTCCCTCTAAATTTCTGTCGAAACCCGCAATTGGTGGCAAATATGCTTCATATCTAAAACCTGCCGAAAAATCACCAAGTGTATAAATTATATCTGCAAAAGCATTAAAACCAAAAACATTACCATTAATTAATGAGTCGGTTATGCCGAGAGCATCATCGGCCTGGTAATACATGGCATCTATCTCGAAGCTACCATGGACCTCCGATTTGCCTAAGAAGCCCTGTGCGTAAACAGATGATGAAATCGCAAGAACAAGCGTTATAATTGAAATTATTTTTTTCATGAATATCTTTTCAATAATTGATTACTAATGTTTTCCTGATACATCTTCGCCGGCAGCGACTTTCTTAACTATCTCAAAGATTTCATCTTCAAGTCCTTCGTAATATGAAGTGTGCTGATAAACGATATTTCCATCACCATCAAGGATAAAAGTATGAGGAATCATATTAACACTCATTGCTCTTTTCAGATCACCATTTGGATCGAGAAGTACATCAAACTCCCAGCTTTTACCACTAACAAATGGCAGTACCTTTGCAGTTGAGCGTGCATCATCAATAGAAACTGCATATATTTTTACACCTGTTTCTTCAACCCAGTCTTCGTAATTGTCGTTGTAAGCATCTAGCTCTTTCTTGCAAGGTTTACACCATAAAGCCCAAAAACTGATAAGGATAGGCTTTCCATTGTTTGAAATATCCTGAATATTGAAAGTTTCACCTTCAAGAGTTTTAACATTTACCGAAGGTAATTTGCTTCCTTGCTGAGTTTCCTGAGCATTTATAGTACCTCCAATTAATAGAGCTAATGATAAAATAAGTACTTTTTTCATATATAGTGTTTTTTATGAATTCGTTACTCCGTTTGACAACCTCAATTTTTATTCAGTTGCATCTTGTGATTGCAAAAGTAATTATAATATGTGGATACAGAAATTGTGATAGCACTTGGAATTGTTCATCTTTATTCAATTAATTACACAGTTAGAACCCAACTAGTATAAAAGTAATATTGTTTTTGTAATTTAGTCGTACAATATTATAATGTCTTATGAAGATCGGTCAGCTATTAATATTGATGCTACTATTCTGTCAGATTTATTCTCAACCTACAACTCAACGGGATCCTTATCTGAAATTCTACAATCTTACCAAAAAGGATGGTCTTAGCAATAACTACGTCCTTGATATTATTCAGGATAAGCGTGGATTTGTATGGATAGCCACTAAAGATGGATTAAATAGGTTCAATGCATATGAATTTGAAATTTATCGAAATAACCCAGATGATTCATTGAGTTTGTCCAGCAATATTATTACAGCATTAACAGAGGATAGCTATGGCAATATTTGGATAGGCACAAAGAATGGGTTAAACAAATATTGCTATGAAAACCTTGGCTTTCAAAGGTTTGTCAATAATGAAAATAAACTGATCCTCGAAGATTGTTTTGTAAGATCGCTTTACGCCGACAAAAATGGACTGCTGTGGATTGAATCGTCAAATGGAACATTACATAAATATGATATTAATAGTGATAGCTTAAGCATATATAAACATCGCCCAGCTAATATGATAAACACATATTTTTATCATGATATTTTTGAAGATGAAAATGGATTGATATGGCTTGGAGGGAGAAATATGGGAATTCTACAGTTTAATCCGGTTACAGGTATCTTTAGTGAAATATTATCCAACCCAAACGATTCAACAAAAAAAAGGGAACGTGATGTTGCATCTTATTTTATTGATTCGTCAGGGACTTATTGGATTAGTGGTATTGATGGACTATATACTTTCGATCCAAATAAAGAAACTTTTACAAAAATGTTACCTGTTTCTACGTTTAGCATTCAAGAAGATGAGATGGGAAAATTATGGTGTGGAACAGGTTCGGGTATTTATGTATATGATAAAAACAATAATTCTTTCACAACACATACTCATAATGAAAACAATCCCAATACGCTGATAGCTGATAATATCAATAAAATAATGATTGATTATTCTGGAAATATCTGGATAGGAACTAATGATGGAATAAGTATTCATAGCCTAACTAAAAATAAGTTCAAACATATTTATCACATTCCTGGAAATGAAAATACTCCATCTTCAAACTATATTACGGCATTATTGGAAGATAAAAGTGAAAATATTTGGATAGGTACGGAAAATGATGGTATCGATTATCTTGATAAAAATTTCAATAGAATATCACATTACGGTAGAGAAGAATCTCAGGGTCATCAAATTATTTCCAATAATATTTCCTCATTAATGCAGGATAATGAGGGTGATATTTGGGCAGGACAATGGTCGGGGAGAGGGTTTAATATTATTAATACAAAATCTAATAAAGTTAAATCCTATTCTAAATTAGCAAATTCTTTAAGGGTTGATTGGTACAATTCAATTATTCAGGATAGCCGAAATAATTATTGGTTGGGGTTATGGGGTGGTATCGGGCTTCAGCTATTTGATAAAGAAAGGGAAGGTTTTGCAGATGAAACATTCACCTTAATCAACATAAATTTGAATGCCCCAGTATTTGACTTAGTTGTTGATAATGAACTAATATGGGTAAGTTTTGCATATCAATTTTTTGCAGCTTTTAATCAAGCTAAAGGGAAATATAATATGTATTTTCCTGAAAATAGTATCTGGGTGCCAAATCTAAAAATACATCAGGTATTTTTGGATGAGGAAAACAAACTGTGGTTCGCTACAAATAATGGATTATTTAAAAAAGTTGCAGATCCATACACTGCCTTCAAGCCATATAAGAAAACTAATGATAGTGATCCACATATTAGCAATGATATATATTCCATAAATAATTCCAACAATAGCACAAAGTTATGGATCACAACTTCCACAACCATTGAATTATTTGATAAAAGATCGCATTCATTTTCACAGGTTATGAGCTTACCCATGAATGGTGATTTAGTTAATTTCATTTATGAAGATAAGTCCAATTACCTATGGGTAGGTACAAAGGAGGGATTATATTTAAAAGCTAATGGTCAAAATATGCTATCAATAGTTCGTGATTTTAAAGACAATTATTTATTTGCTAATTGTTATTTAGAAATGCCAAAAGGCAATTTCTGGCTTGGAACATCCTCGGGTTTGTTTAAATATAATTTGAACAAAAGAAAGTTTGAAAAGAGTAATTTATTTGATAACCACGAAATTTTATCATTAGTTTTTGATAATTCTAACAATTTGTGGTTAGGCACAAAATCAGGACTTTATAATGTTATCGGTGATTCAATAATGACTTATCATATGCCTGATTACGGGTTAGATGGTTCGATGGGTAATTGCATTTATAGTATTGATATTGACAATAATGGTGACCTCTGGTTAGGAACTGATATAGGGTTGTGCCAATTTCAAAAAGAAGCAAAAACAATCAAAAAGCATAATAAACCTGAAAAGAATTATTTATCGTCGAGGCTTACAAAATGCATATTTGAGGATAAGCAAGGGAGTATTTGGGTTGGAACAACTGACAAGGGGTTGAACAAAATGGATATAGTTACGGGCAATATTAATCAGTATAAGAGTAATTTATTGGATTCAAATGCATTTTGGGGAATAGGTACCACATGTATAATGCAAGATATGAATGGAGACATATGGTTAGGAGGCTATGGTTTGAATAAATTCGATCCACAAAAAGATATATTTTCTCATTACGTAGAATCAAATGGATTAGTTGATAATAATATAAAGGGGATACTTGAAGACAATACAGGTAGTTTGTGGATAAGTACAAAAAATGGGCTATCAAAATTTAATCCAAAAACAGAGAGTTTCGATAATTTCTTTGAAAAGGATGGATTACAGAATAATGAATTTACGGAGGCTTTTTACAAGCGTAAAGATAACTCATTGATGTTTGGAGGGAAAAATGGGTTTAATGTTTTTAAACCAGTAAGTATAAAAAGGAATCTAAAAGTTCCAGAAGTAGTAATTACTAAATTCTTAATTTTTGAACAGGAAACCGATTATGTATTTCCTCAAACCAAGGGTATTGAACTCAAATATAATCAGAATTATTTTTCTTTTGAATTTGCCTGTTTGGATTTTTCATATCCGGCAATGAATAAATATTCATATAAATTAGAAAACTTTGATAAAGAATGGATATCAACAGATGCTTCGGATCGAAGAGCTAAGTATACTAATGTGCCATCAGGTAATTATATTTTCAGGGTTAAAGCATCCAATAACGATGGAATGTGGAATGAAATTGGAGCACAAGTAGAGCTCAATATCAAACCACCATATTGGAAAACACTATGGTTTTATTCACTGGAAGGATTATTATTTATGATGCTAATAATAGGCTATATAAAATACAGGGAAAAGAACATCAGAGAAAAGAACAAGTTATTGATACTTGAGCAAAAGTTATTACGTTCTCAAATGAATCCTCATTTTATCTTCAATTCACTAACATCAATTCAAAGTTTCATTTTTGAAAATAATCCCATGGAAGCGGGATCTTATTTATCAAGATTTTCCAACCTGATAAGGTCGATCCTTTATAATTCACGGGAAGAATACATCTTGCTAGAAAAGGAAATTCAAACACTTGAGAACTATTTGGAAATTCAACAACTCCGTTATAACAATGAATTTGATTATGAAATAATTATTGATCCCAAAATTGATGTCGAAATGCTTGCTGTTCCTCCAATGCTTGCTCAACCGTTTATTGAAAACTCAGTTGAACATGGTATAAGACAATTAGAAAAAAGAGGTTGGGTTTCTGTAAAATTTTCAATGTTGAATGAATCAATCTCTTTGATTATTGAGGATAATGGAATTGGAATAGAAGCATCAAAAAATATGAAGGATAATAAAGCAAGTGAACATAAATCACTTGCAATAGTAATAACAAAAGAAAGAATGAGCATTTTGAACAAAAGAAAAAAGAAGAAAACTTGTTCGATGCAAATTGAAGATATAATTGGAGAAGGAGGAAGTGTTGAAGGTACAAGAATTGAATTTGTTATACCGTATTTAATACTATAAGCATATGAAAGTAGCTATAATTGATGACGAAACCAGAGCACGCAAGAGTATAGTTGATATATTAAAATTTCATTCGCTCGACATTGTTGTTGTTGCGGAAGCAGACTGTGTAAAAACTGGAATTGAAGCTGTAAAGAAGCATAAACCTGATATAGTTTTACTTGATATCGATATGCCTGATGGTACCGGATTCGATCTGTTAAAGGCTTTAAGCTACATTGATTTCAAGATAATATTTATTACTGCTTATGAAGAGTATGCTGTTAGAGCCTTTGAGTTCTCTGCCATTGATTACATACTTAAACCGGTGGATCCAAAAAAGTTGCATGATGCAATATCCAAAGTACAGCATATTGTTGAAAAGGAAAATATCAACCTTAAGCTTAATGCTCTTTTTGCCAATCTCGACAATATTAATCCCAACAGTAGAAAACTCGTTTTGCGGACGGCTGAAAAGATTTATATTATCAGTACTCAGGATATAATTAGATGTGAGTCGGACATGGGATATACGCAATTCTTTTTGGCAGATGGAAAAAATATTCTTATTTCCAAAAACCTTAAGGATTATGAAGTTATGCTTGATGGATTGGGATTTTTCAGGATACATCAAAGTCATCTGATAAATCTTAAATATATTGATTATTACGATAAAACCGAAGGTGGCTCGGTTAGAATGAAAGATAGTTCAATGCTTCCACTATCGAGAAGAAAAAAAGAAAGCTTTTTGAAATTGATAGAAATGATATAAGCTACAATATATTAGTATTATTGTTATTATAGATTGTATTGTATACAATCCTAAAATCATTACCAAATATGTATAATTCTTAGCCTTATTTATGATATGTGTTACCAAATATGTATTCTCCTTTATTTTGTCATGATACCATATTAATTTTGTTATAACATTAATAACTAAACTTGGAAAATCATGAAAAAGTTAATTTGTATTCTAGTTACATTGCTACTATTTAGCACATTAAATGCTCAGGATTTTATCTATAAAAACGACGGTGGGGAAATTGAAGCCAAGGTAGTTGAAATTACAACAGACGTTATAAAATATAAAATTTTCGAGTTTCAGGATGGTCCCATATACAATGTTGAAATAGATGATATTTTTATGATAGTTTACGAAAACGGACGAAGGGAAGTTTTTAAGAAAAAAACCACAGATAATGTGATTACTGAAACTCCGGATATCGTTCCTGTGGTTTCACCAGTTGTTGTTGCCCCAACAGAAAGTAAACCCAAAGCCAATGTAAATAATAACCCAAAACCTGGTGCTAGTAACGAATTTAGCCCCAATATACAATTTGGAATTACTGCTGGTTTTAATATTTCATCTGCAAGATACAACTATAAAAATAAGGAGGTACAGCCTACAGGAAGTGTAATAATCGGTCCTATGGGGGGCTTCACCATAAATTTCCATATAGCAGAAAAATTTGACATACAAACAGGAATTTATTACATGAGTAAGGGTGATAAATTAGATTTAGAAAAGTCGTATAGCAAGGTATTAAATGAACAATATCCAGGTCAGGATACTAAAATTGATGGTAGTTTTAAAAGCAAACTTGGTTACTTACAGATACCGGTTACCTTTAATTTTATGATTCCAGTGGGCGGAAGTGGTAATTATGTTGTAGTGGGTCCAGGAGTGTATTTTGCATACGGTATTTGGGGAAAGGAAAAACCGGACTTTACCGTTAATGTTGAAAATCATGGTACTTGGACAAAAGTTTATGAAAACCATGAGACTTCTAATGTTAAATTTGTTTCCACAGTACCTTCCCAAACAGAAGATAATACTGTTTATGTAAAAGGAATAGATATTGGTGCTGTAATAAATATTGGAATTAAAAGTAATAAGTGGATGCTTAGCTCAATAACTAGCATAGGCCTTATTAACACCAGACCCAATAAAACAGATTCCAGTTACAATCCTGATGATGAAAAAGTAAAGACTTTATGTGGTACAATTGCACTTACGTATTTCTTTAATTAGGTTGAAATTTAGGATTGCCTTTATATTCATAAGCTAGTGTGATCCAATGTAAAAAGCCGTGTAAAACCAAATAGCAAAGTTTATTGTTTTCTTTTTGATTCTGTTAAATCCCATAAGAATTAACACCTTATTGTACATTGATTTTTACTCATGGCTTTTTATGAGATAAAATCAGCCAGAAGGGAAACCTTATTGAAATACGATGTAGTGATGTATTACTTGTCCAGGTTTGGAAGGAAATCCCGGATTAATTCTGGCAGTTATATCATCTCTGACGCCTTGGGCTGCTCCGGGAATTGACATCTGGCATGATCCTCCTGGCTCAACACTAAAATTAGATGATTGGGTATAACCATCTGAGCCTACCATGGAAAGGCGTACAGGTACTGCTTCTGTCCCAATATCGCTCAATGTTGCAACTATTATGTATCCCGATGAGGCTACAGGAGAGACGGGATTAGTATATACACTTTCAAATTTAGCATTAGCCGGAAAAACGAAACTTACGTTAGGAAGAGAAGGGCTTGCCGGTTTGAAATCAACGAATTTTATCTGAGCGTCCAAAAGTGGATGTTGAGCAGTTAATGTGATCGCTATTTCTTCAGCTGAGTATATATCATAAACGTATGATCCTGCTTTTTTTGCTGTATTGATGCGGCACATCCATACATATGCTGTTACGATCGTATAGCAAGCAACAGCACCAACTCCGGTTGGAGCAAACATTGAACATATTTGAGTTTTACCGTAATTTATTGGAATAGCTCCATAGCATAGGGCATTGAACAAAGCATAGGCTTTTGCTTTGAATCCTGACGGAGGAGGAGGGGCAGGATTGTTCGGCATGGAATATCCCCAAACACCATCGGAATTACCAGGTTGACATTGAACCCCCCCGGTTTTTCCATCGTCAGTTGTGTATATTCCACTCAGCATAACACCCTTAACTGGTTTGCCTGTATTTTGATAGGTAGCTGTAATAGAGGCATCCACCAATGTGGAGCCGGATTGTTTGAGTTGAAATGGAAATGAAGGTAGATGACGTGGCTCAAAACCTGGAAGATAACTAATTAAATTGGATCTCATAGGTCCGGCTGCAGGGGGATGAGTAATACCACAACCGCAGTCACCTGTAGCTTTTACCTGTGTAGGATCAAAAGTTATCTGATATGATCCAAGTGTGTCAGGGAGTGTCATCTTGATAACCCATGTGGTTTCATTTACATAAGTAAAGGTCATGGTACCAAGGTTAGGATTACTAATTCTGCTAATTGTTCCATCTGCATTAAAATCCATCAACATCTGATGTTCTGGATTCATATCCTCTGCATCTACTAATGCCTGAGTAATTGCTCTAGGCATTCCATCAGAATCTTTAGGTCCCATCAGAATTAGCTGTCTTCCGGCACTGTCGATACTAAGTATTTGATTATCCATGGGGTTAGAATAAAATGTTTCGGTTACATCCTGACCAGAAATTGGCTCTGTATCATCATCCTTCGGACAACCCATGATTAGTAGAATAAAAGCAATCGATAATATTAATTTGATAAATGTTTTCATAATAACCTCCTTCATTAATTTAGTGAACTATCTTGTGAACTAGTCAAAGATAATAAGAGTAAAAATGAAAGTTATTGCAGATAAATAATCGGCAGAGGTAATTTTAAATATGGTATGTTATGGAACAAATTCGGTAACCAGATAATATGGTGTTAGTATATATTAACACGAACTTTATTGGAGATAAACTCAAAAACAAACACACAGGAGAGTTGTATATCTACAAATATACTTCCAAAAGCTTCGATGTTGTTTTTGGAATTAATTCAATCTGACTTATTAGTGCAGGTACAATAACAGCTTCACCTTTACTAATTTTTATCTCACCATCATCCCAAATAAGGATTGTATCTCCTTCTACTCCAATGTAGATTACAAAAGAATCCAATGCTTCTAAATCTTTATATATGGTATTGTCGAAATCAACAATATTGGTTATGAACTTGTCGCATTTAACAACTTCATTGGTACTGTTGATATCACTTTTATAAGTGGTCTTATACGATTTTTTCTTTTCGAAGTCTATCGCATCGAGTGCCTCGTCTGTATGCAAATCACGACCAACGCCCTTTTCATCAACTCTGTCCCAATCATAAATTCTATATGTAGTATCTGAGGTTTGTTGAATTTCTGCTAACAACATTCCAGGTCCTATCGCATGCACTCTTCCGGCAGGGATAAAGAAAACATCATCTTTTTTTACATCCTCATAGTTGAGGATATCCTTAAGGTTACTTTCTTTGAGATGTTTTAAATATGTTTCCTTGTCCATTTCACGGTTGAACCCGCTTATTAACTTCGTGTTACTATCGGCTCCCAAGGTGTACCACATCTCTGTTTTTCCCTGACCTATTTTTCTTTTTGATGCCAAGGCATCATCGGGATGAACCTGCACCGAAAGCCAGTGGTTTGCATCAATAAATTTTATAAGAAGTGGGAATTCATTGCCAAACTTGTCGAAGATTTTCTCCCCAACCAAATCGCCCATATATACTTCAACAAGTTCATTTAGCTCATTTCCTTGCAGAAAACCATTTTCCACCACCGATTCATTTCCTTCAACACCCGAAATAACCCAAACCTCACCACAATTCGGCAAGTTGCCAAAATCCATTCCTAATTCAGTACGTATTTTTTGTCCTCCCCAGATTTTGTCCTTAAAAATCGGTTTAAACTTAAGTGGGTATAGTGAGTTCATATATTATTGTTTTAAGAACCTAACAGAAGTTATCTAATAATAAAAATAACTTCAGAGACGCAACTGTTCCTTTTTTAATTTGATTAATTTTCCACTAGCAAAATTACCTATTTTTGAATCTCTAACCATAAAGAAATTAATGAATGAAAGATAACAGAAGAAACTTTTTAAAAA